>CAXTUQ010000545.1:0-4287 GCA_964247405.1 uncultured Acetobacteraceae bacterium | reverse complement strand
CCCCCGACCCGGCCACCCAGGTCGCCGCCCTCAAAGCCGGGGAGATCGATTGGGTGGAGCAGCCGCTCATGGACCTCGTGCCCTCGCTCCAGGCCAACCGCGCGCTCCGGGTCGAGGTGGTGGAGACCAAGGGCCTGATCGGCTTCCTGCGCTTCAATCAGTTGTTCCCGCCTTTCGACAACCCGGCCGTCCGCCGGGCGGTGCTGCGCGCGGTGAACCAGCGGGAGTTCATGGAGGCGGTGGTGGGCGGCAACGCCCCGTTCGACAGCCAATGCGGCCTGTTCACCCCCGGGACGCCGCTCGCCAACGATGCCGGCATGGAGGCGCTGAGCGGCAAGCACAGCCTGTCCGATTTGAAGCGCGAGCTTGCCGCCGCGGGGTACAAAGGCGAGAAGATCATTTACCTGGAGCCGACCGACGTGCCGCGCATCAACGCCATCGCCGAGGTCGGCGCCGACATGCTCCGCAAGCTCGGCATGAACGTGGACGTGATCGCGACCGATTGGGGCACCACCGTGCAGCGCTCGGTCAGCCGGCAGCCGCCGGAGAAGGGCGGCTGGCACATGTTCGCAGCGTTCTCCGGCGGCTACGACATGAGCACGCCGGGCAGCCACCAGTTGATGCGCGGCAATGGGGAGAACGCCTACAACGGCTGGCCGGACCTGCCGAAGCTGGAAGCGCTGCGCGACGAGTGGCTGTTCGCGGAGGATGAGGCCGACGGGCGCGCGCTGGCCCGCAAGATGCAGGAGCAGGCCTTGCAGGACGTGCCCTACTTGCCGCTGGGGTCGTATTACCAGCCGGTCGCCTACCGATCGGACCTGACGGGCGTGTCGAAGGGCCTGGTGCAGTTCACCGGGGTGAAGCGCGGCTGACCCACCTACTCCGCCCGCTTGGCCAGGTCGGCCCGGATCGCCCCCACGGCGGCGGCGGACACGGCGGGGGCGGCGTTGCCCCAGGCGTTGCGGATGTAAGTCACCGTGTCCGCCACCTCCTCGTCCGACAGCTTCCAGCCCAGCGCCGGCATGGCCGGCCCGGTCACGGCGTGCCGGTTCTGCGCGCTCTGCGCGCCTTGCAGCACGACGCGCACCAGGTTCAGCGGCACATCCTGCTGCACCGTGGGGGCGCCCTTCAGCGCCGGAAACAGCCGCGGCACGCCGGTGCCGGCCCCGTTGTGGCAGGCGGCGCACTCGTCCCGGTAGATGGCGGCGCCCGCCTGCATGGCCGGGCTGCTGGCGGCCAACGGGGTAGCGGCACCGGGCTGGCCCGGCAGATCCTTGAGATAGACCGCGATGGCGCGCAGGTCGGGTTCGGTCAGGCCGGCGCCGGACTGCTCCACCATCTCCGCCATCGGGCCGGACGCGGCGGCGACGCTGTTGTGGCCGCTGCGCAGGTACTCGGCGATGGCGTCCACCGGCCAGGCGCCGATGCCCCGGCGCTCGTCCCCAGTGATGTTGGGCGCGTACCACCCCGCCAGCGTGTTGCCTTGCAGGAACGCGCCGGTCTTGTCGCCGCCCGACACCCCCTTGGGCGTGTGGCACAGCCCGCAATGCTCCAGGCCGTTCACGATGTAGGCGCCGCGGTTCCATTCGACGGATTTCGCCGGGTCAGGCTGGAAGCGTCCGGGCTTGAAGTTCAGCTCGTTCCACGCGGCTAGGCCTTCCCGCACGTCGAGCGGGAACGGGAGTTGGTTGGTCTGGACCTTGTTCACCACCGGCTCCAGCGTGCCGAGGTAGGCGCGGATGGCCAGCACGTCCTCGTCGCTGACGCGGGTGTAATACACGTAGGGAAAGACGGGATACAGGTGCTCGCCGGCGCGGCCCCGGCCCTCGTGCATGGCGCGCAGGAACTCGGCATCCGTCCAATCGCCGATCCCGGTGTCCCGGTCGGGCGTGAGATTCGGCGACAGCAGCTTGCCGAACGGCGTCTCGATCGTGCGCCCGCCGGCGAAGGGCTTGCCGCCCGGCGCCGAATGGCAGGCGACGCAATCGCCGAGCGTGACAAGGTAGCGCCCGCGCTCGATCAGGGAAAAGTCCTGCTCCTGCGCCGCGGCCGGCGCGGCGGCCAGCAAAGCCAGCAGCAGCAGGCGGCGCATCATGCGGGCACCAGCGGGCCGGGCGACTTCACGTACTGCGTGCGGATCGCCTCCGCCGTCCAGTAGGCGAGCGCCCCCACGGTGCCGGTCGGGTTGTAGCCGGCATTCTGCGGGAAGGCGGAGGCGCCCAAAACGAACAGGTTCGGCACGTCCCAGCTTTGCATGTACCGGTTCACCACGGAGGTGCGCGGGTCCGTCCCCATGACGGCACCGCCGCAGGTGTGGGAGGTCTGGTATTTCGTGATGTCGTAGGTGCCGTGCATCGGCTTCTTCTGCACCTCCTTGGCGCCCATGCGCCCGACGATCTCCGCCATCTTGTCGGTGAGGTAGGCCGCCATCCGCCGCTCGTTGTCGTCGAAGTCGAAGGTCAGGCGCATCAGCGGGCGGCCGAAGCGGTCCTTGTAAATGGGATCGAGGTCCAGATAGTTGGTGCGGTAGCTGTAGCAGCTTCCGTGCTGGTTGAACTCGTAGCTCGACAGGTAGTTCTCGGCGACCGCCTTCTTCCATTGCGCGCCCCAGCCTGGCGTGCCCTCTGGCACGCGCAGCATGGATTGCAGCGGGCGGCCGTTGGTCATGTTGGCGCCCATGTAGCCGCCGCCGAGGAAGCCTAAGCCCGCGTGGTCGAAGTTGTCGCCGTTGAACTCGTCGATGCACATGCCGATGGCGCCGGACGACACGAACGGGTTGAAGTTCCGCCCGGGGAACAGCCCGGTCACGGTGGACCAGGTCTGGTAGGAGTAGTTGCGCCCCACCGTGCCCGCCCCGGCCGCCGGGTCGTAGGGCGTGCCGATGCCGGAATGCAGCAGGAGTTGCACGTTGAACATCTGGAAGGCGCACAGCAGCACGATGCCCGCCGGCTGCTCCCATTCCTCGCCCCCCGCGTCCACGTAGGTGACGCCGGTGGCGCGCTTGCCCGTGCTGTCCAGGTTGACCCGCGTCACCTCGCACTCCGTGCGGGCCTCGAAATTCTCCGACCGGACCAGGGCGGGCAGGATGCAGGTTTGCGGGCTGCTTTTCGAGTAGTTGCCGCAGCCGAACCATTCGCAGAAGCCGCAGAAGGTGCACGGCCCCATCTCCACGCCATACGGGTTGGCGTAGGGCCGGGACAGGTTGCCGGAAGGCTGCGGGAACGGGTTGTAGCCCATCTCCGACGCCGCCTTGGCCCACAGCAGCGGCCCGTACGGCTGCGGCTGCGCCGGCGTGGGATAGGCGGTGGAGCGCGGCCCCTCGAACGGGTTGCCGCCGGGCTGCTTGGCGCCGCCGAGGTTGCCCGCGGTGCCGGAGGTGCCGCACACCTGCTCGAACCGGGCGTAATGCGGCTCCAGCTCCGCGAACGTCACGCCCCAGTCCTGGATCGTCATGTGTTCCGGGATGGCCTCCGCGCCGTAACGCTCCGAAAGATGGGAACGCAGCACGAAGTCGCTTGGGAGGAAGCGCCAGGTTTCCGCGTTCCAATGCGTGCCGCCGCCGCCGACCCCATTGGGCAGCATGAACGCCCCCCAGGTGCGGATCGGCAGCGCCGTCTGCCCGGCCTTGTTGCGGAAGGTCAGGGTGTCCTGCGCCGGGCGCAGGAACAGGTCGTGGCGGATGCGGTAACGCAGCTCGTCCTGCGCGTAGGTGGTCGGGAAGTCGGTCGCGGCGTCGCGCCACGGGCCGCGCTCCACCGCCACCACGCGCAGCCCGGCGTCCGTCAGCTCCTTGGCCATGATCGAGCCGGTCCAGCCCAGGCCCACGATCACCACGTCCGTTTCCGGCAGCCTGCGCGCCATCGCCCCTCTCCGTCAGCCCTTGCGCCGCCACGCCGCCCGGCCACCGATCGACACGGGCGGCAGCGGGTAGCGCTCGTTGTGGCGCAGCACCCAGTCGCTGTAGTCGTAGCGCGCGCCGGGGAAGCCGATCATGCGCCAGCCGGCCATATCCCGGTTGCCGCCATAGACGGGATCGGTGAAAAAACCCTGCTTGGTGTCGGTCAGCAGCAGCTCGAACAGGCCGACGCCGCTGATCCCCTCCAGCGTCACCGTGCCCTTCTCCAGCCCGGCCAGCATGGCGTCCTGCTGCTCCGGCCGCAGGGCCGCGAAGCCCTTGCCCGGGTTCGCGGCGCGGCACGCGGCGTCCAGGGCGGCGAGGCCCCGGCGGTAGCGCTGCGCCGGGGTGTCCGGCCCCTGCGCGCCCTGCTCCTTCGTGCCCTCCAGGAA
>CAXTUQ010000544.1:0-4293 GCA_964247405.1 uncultured Acetobacteraceae bacterium | reverse complement strand
GCTCCGCGCCTGGCCCCGCGCGCATACCGGTCAGCCCAAGGGGCTGCCGGTATGACCCGGCCAAGCCGGCGGTTGGGCGCCTACCGCCCGGCCGCGAGCCGCCGCACTGCATCGATGATCGCCGCCGGCTCCACCCGCCGGGTCACGTCGAGGTCGATCCAGGACGCCCGAACGATGCCGTCCTGGCCGACCAGGAAGGTCGCCGGCAGCGGGATGAAGCCGCCGGAGTTGCCGTGGCGCTCCGCCAGGTCGATGCCGGCCCCGGCCAGCAGGACGCGGTAGCTTTCGGGCGGGTTGACCACGACGCCGAACTGCATGGCCGTTTCGTTGTCCACGTCGGACAGCACCTCGTAATGCAGGCCGTGTGACCGCTTCGCCCGGAGCGCCCGGCCCCCGGTGTCCGGCGTCAGGGCGACCAGCGTGGCGCCGGCGGCGTGAAGCTCAGGCAGCGCCTCCTCCAGCGCCGAAAGCATCAGCATGCAGAACGGGCACCAATCGCCGCGGAAGAACACTGCCACCAACGGCCCGGACTTCAGCAGATCCCTGGATGACAGCAGCCGCCCCTCGGCGTTGGGCAGCAGAAAGTCCGGCATCGGGGCGCCTGGCGCGAGGACGTGGGCGGCGATCTCCGCGCGGTCCAGCATGTCCACGAACCCGGTGTAGGCCGCACGGACCTCGCCCTGGAACTCGGCGTCTCGAAGCGCCGCAAGCCGCCGCGTCAAATCCATGGAGCCTTACCTCGGAACAGGAGCCTGCACCCCAGCATGGGACGTATCCGTTGCCAGTGGCCGCGGCCAATTCCGATGCGGCATGGTTTGCATGGCCAACGCCCTATCGCCCCGACGCATAGCCCTGCATCCCGCGTGGGTTGGCGCCTGCGAACATCCGCGCGCCTTCCCGCCGCGCCGCGGACAGCCGGCCCTCGGACCAGTCCGGCCCCTGCTCCGCCGCATGGCCGCGCGCCCGCAGCTCGTCCAGCACGCCCGCGGGATAGCGGCCCTCCAGGACCAGCTTGCCGGGCCGGGCGATGCGGGGCCAGAAGCTGCTCGGCCAATGCTCGGAGTGGAAGCTCGGCATGTCGATGGCCTGCTGGATGCCGAGGCGGCCGTGCACCATGCGCAGGAAGAAGGTCAGCGACCATTGGTCCTGCTGCTCGCCGCCCGGCGTGCCGAACGCCATCCAGGGCTTGCCGTCGCGCAGGGCGAAGCTCGGGGACAGGGTGGTGCGGGGCCGCTTGCCTGGCAGGAGGCTGTTGGGCAGTCCGTCGCGCAGCCAGAACATCTGGCCGCGCGTGCCCATGGGGAAGCCGAGGCCCGGCACCACCGGCGAGGATTGCAGCCATCCGCCGGAGGGCGTCGCGCTGACCATGTTGCCCCAGCGGTCGATCACATCGACATGCACGGTATCGGCGCCGATCACGCCCAGCCGCGCCACCG
The DNA here is from genome assembly GCA_964247405.1 of uncultured Acetobacteraceae bacterium. GTDB lineage: Bacteria > Pseudomonadota > Alphaproteobacteria > Acetobacterales > Acetobacteraceae > CAHJXG01. Next base: position 2,857 of record CAXTUQ010000544.1, on the reverse strand, counting down.
TCGGCTCGCCCGCGCCCGGCGCCTGGTCGAGCATCCCGGCCCGGTGGTGCGCATGATGGTCCACCCAAGGGGTGAAGCCCGGAACCTCGCCGGGACGCAGCTCCACCGATGCCTGCGGCCCCACGAGGCCGCGCCGGGCCAGGTTGTAGTTGGGCGACAGCAGGTCGGCGAGCGGCACGGCGGCGAAGTCCGGGTCGCCGTAGTACGCTTCGCGGTCGGCGAAGGCGAGCTTGGCGCATTCGACCACGGTGTGCACGAAGTCGGGGCCGAGCAGGTCCATCGCGCCGACGTCAAAGCCGCGCAGCAGCGCCAGTTGCTGCAGGAACACCGGCCCCTGACTCCACGGCCCGCATTTCAGCACGGTGTGGCCGTAGTACTCGTAGGTTGCGGGGTCCTCGACGGTTGCGGACCACTTCGAAAAATCCTGCGCGGCGAGCAGCCCGCGGTGCCGCCGTCCGGAGGCGTCGAGCACGTCGGTGTCCGCGAAGAAGCGCCCGACCGCCTCGGCCACGAAGCCCTGGTACCAGGCGGCGCAGGCGGCGTCGATGCGCGCCTCGCGAGTATCACCCACAGCCTCACGGCACAGCCGCTGGTAGGTGGCGGCGAGGTCCGGGTTGGCGAACAGGTTCTCGACCGCCGGCGTGGCGCCGCCCGGCAGGAACACGGCGGCGCTGCTGGGCCACTCGGCCTCGAACAGCGGGCGCACTCCCTCGATGGTGGCGGGGACCCGCGGCACCAGTGGCACGCCGGCGGTCGCGTAGCCGATGGCGTAGGCGAGAACGTCGGCCAGCTCCCAGGTGCCCCAGTCCCGCAGCATCCGGCACCACGCGCCGAACGCGCCTGGCACCACCGCGGGCAGCAGCCCGGTCGCCGGGATCAGGTCGAGGCCGAGCGACGCGAAGTGGGAAAGCGTCGCGGCCTCGGGCGCCGTGCCCTGGCCGCAGATCACATGCTGGGTGCCGGTGCGGGCGCTGTGGACGATGATGGGCGCGTCGCCGCCGGGTCCGTTCAGGTGCGGCTCGGCGACCTGCAGGACGAAGCCCGCCGCGGCGGCGGCATCGAACGCGTTGCCGCCGCGCTCCAGCACCGCCATGCCGACGGCGGTGGCCAGCCAGTGCGTGCTGGCGGCCACGCCGAAGGTGCCGGCGATCTCGGGCCGCGTGGTAAACCACGTTGTGAGCATGGGGGCGCGCCTCCGGGTTGCACGGCGCCCAGCCTATCGCCAAGGTCGGTCCGCGTAAAACCAGAGCGTGAGTTCGGAGCGTCGATGCTGATCCTGATCGTTGGGCCGTCCGGGGCCGGCAAGGACACCCTGCTGAACGGCGCCCGCGACGCGCTGGCGGACGACCTGCGCTTCCGCTTCGTGCGCCGTGTCATCACCCGCCCCGGCGACATGGGGCAGGAAGCGCACGAAAGCGCGACCGAGCAGGCGTTCGAGCTGCGCAAGCAGGCCGGCGACTTCGCGCTGACCTGGCGGGCGCACGGGCTGCACTACGGCATCCCCGCCGACATCTCGATGGACCTGGCGCGCGGCCGGGTGGTCATCGTCAACGTGTCCCGCGCCGTGGTGGCGGAGGCGGCGGCCCGCTTCCCCGTCTCCGTGATCGAGATCTCGGCGCCGGCGGACGTGCTGGCGCTGCGGCTCGCGGCACGTGGGCGGGAGGACGCGGTGGATGTCGCACGCCGCCTGGCCCGCTCCATCGAGCTGCGGCTGCCGGTGGACCGGCAGGTGGTGGTGAACGACGGCACAATCGAGGCCGGGGTGCGCGAGCTGCTGGGCGCGATCACCCGCGCATCGGGAGACGCTCTGCAATCATGAACGGGGCGCCGGGTCCGGCCTGGGTGAACACGCAGATGTCCGTGACCCGGCGCGGGTGCGGCAGCGCGTCCGCCAGGTGCGCCGCCGCGGCGGGCAGGAACACGGCGCGCTCCGCGTCCGTCAAGCGCCGGGTCAGCGTCATGTGGAAGCGCCATTCATCGAACACGCCGGGGTAGCCCCAGCGGAGCAGGTTTGCTTCCCGCGCCGCGGACAGCCCGCCCGCACGGCGCCGGGCCAGTTCGCCCTCGTCCGGCGGTGCCCGGTGGCGGTCCGCCCCGGCCACGCACGCATCGGCCAGGGCGCGCAGGGCCGGGCACGGCTCGGCTTCCTGCACGGCGAGGAACCCCGACAGGTCCGCGACGTGCAGCCGCGGCATGGCGAAGGGGGCCAGCCCACGCGCCAAGGCGGCCGCGTCGTCCACAAAGGCATGGTAGTTGGTCCGGAGCCGCATCGGCGGTTTCAGCGTGCAGTGGAAGCCGTACAGCCGGGCGTCGGCGGTGACGGCATGGATATCCGGCAGGTCGGGCTGCGGCAGGGTGGCCGCGGTTTCCGGGTCGCGGCCCAGCCAGGCGCAGGCCGCCGGCCACAGCGGGTCGGACAAGGCGGGGGCGTAATACAGCGCGGCCCGCATATTTAGCTTACCTGCTCCGCAGGCATGGTTTAGCTCACCTGCTCCGCAAGCATGGCCTAGCTCACCCGCTCCCCGCCGCGCCAGACCTGGCGGACCACCGGCATCCCCTCGTGCTGCCGCACATGCAGCAGGTCGGCGCGCAGCCCCGGCTCGATCCGGCCGCGGTCACGCAGTCCGGCCATGCGCGCCGGGTTCGCCGTCACCATCGCGACGCCCTGCGCCAGGGTGACGCCGGCCCCTCTCATACTAGGATGGGCGACGCTGGCGAAGGCGGCTTCCAGCAAGCTGGACGGCACGTAGTCGCTGGCATAGGCGTCCACCACACCCCGGCGCACCAGGTCCGCCGCCGAAACGTTGCCGGAATGCGAGCCGCCGCGCACGATGTTCGGGGCGCCGGGGTGTGGTGG
>CAXTUQ010000543.1:0-4299 GCA_964247405.1 uncultured Acetobacteraceae bacterium | reverse complement strand
GGCCCGGCGCGCGGGTCGAGCGGATCGAGACCGGGCCGGACGGACGCGCCACCGGCGCCGTCTATATCGACCGGGCGACGGGCGCACGGGTGCAGCAGGACGCCGCCGTGGTAGTGCTCGCCGCCAACGGCGTCGGCAGCCCGAGGCTGCTGCTGCTGTCCGAAAACGCCCGGCATCCACGCGGCCTCGGCAACGCCAACGACGTGGTCGGCCGCTATTTGCTGCACCATACGCTGGTCGCGGCGGAGATTTGGGTCGATCAGCCGATTGACTCGCACATCGGCAACTCGGGCGCGATCATCAGCAGCGAGTTCGCGGAAACCAATGTGTCTCGTGGCTTCGTCAACGGCTTCAACTTCAACGTCGCGCGCACGGGTCCCGCCGGCACGGCAGCCATCGGCGCGTTCAGCCAGCACCCGGCGCCGTGGGGCACGGAGCACCATGCCTGGTTCGCGCGTCGCTTCGGGCACAGCTTCGGCGCCTTTGCCATCGGCGACGATTTGCCGCAGGCGTCCAACCGCATCACGCTGTCGGGGACACAGGTGGATGGCGATGGGCTGCCGGCGGCCAAGCTGCACTACGTGCCGCACGAGAACGACGCGCGCATGATGCGCTACGGTATCGAGCGGCTGCGCGACCTGGCGCGGAGCGTCGATGCGTTCGATGTGGCGGTCAACGACTATGTCGAGGACGGCGTATACCGCACCCCGGCCTGGCACATGCTGGGCACCTGCCGCATGGGGAGCGACCCCGGCAGCTCCGTCGTGAACCAGTGGCACCAAAGCTGGGAGGTGCCGAACCTGTACGTCGTCGATGGCAGCAGCTTCGCGACCGGCGGCGTGGTCAACCCGACTAGCACCGTAACGGCCTTGGCGCTGCGCTGCGCCCGGCATCTCGCGGCCGGGTTCCGCGATGCGCGGCGGGCGACCGGCGCCGCGGCGTCAGGGTGAATGGGGATGCTTTTCCATCCAGTGCCGGGCGATCTCCACCCGGCGGCACACCCAGGCCCGTTCGTGCGCGGCCACGTAGTCCATGAAGCGGCCCAGCGCCTCGGCGCGGGCGGGGCGGCCGGTCAAGCGGCAGTGCAGGCCGATTGACATCATCTTCGGCTCCTCGGCACCCTCCCGGTAGAGTTGGTCGAACGCCGCCTTGAGATAGGTGAAGAAATCCTCCCCCGACATCCAGCCCGGCGACGTCGCGAACTTGAAGTCGTTGGTGTCGAGCGCATAGGGCACGATCAGCCGAGGCTTTCCGGATACGGGCGTCCAGTACGGCAGGTCGTCGTTGTAGCTGTCGGAGTCGTAAAGCGTCTCGGTTTCTTCCATCACCAACCGCCTTGTGTTCTCGCTGTAGCGGCCGGTGTACCAGCCGAGCGGCGGGCTGCCGGCAATCTCCCGGATGGTTTGCACCGTCCGGCGGATGTCCTCCCGCTCCTGCGCTTCCGTCATGCCGGCGTAGTCGATCCAGCGCCAGGAATGGCTCGCCACCTCGTGCCCGGCCTCCGCCATGGCGCGGCCGGCGTCGGGATTGCGGGCCAAGGCGAGGCCCACCGCCCAGCAGGTGAACGGCAGGCCGCGCTCCCCGAACAGCCCCAGGATGCGCCAGAAGCCGGCGCGGCTGCCGTACTCGAAATGGTCCTCGACGCTGAAGCTGCGTCCGGGCTTGGGGGGCAGGCCGACCATCTCGGGGGTTAAGTAGTTCTCGGCGTGCGGGTCGCCGTCCGCCACGCTGCGCTCGCCGCCTTCCTCGTAGTTCAGCACGAAGCTGACGGCGACCCGGGCATTGCCGGGCCAGGCGGCGTGCGGGCGCGTCCGTCCATAGCCCATCAGGTCGCGCGGGCGAGGGTCCGTCATCAGTATGCCTCCCGGATGGGGCCAGGCGACCGACGCAAGGCCAGCTCCTGGTCGAGTTCGTCCACGCTTTCCCGCTGCTCGCCCGGCCGCGCCGCACGCGCAAGCGTGGGGAAGCGGGCGCTGAGCCGGCGCACGGTGGCATAGTATCCCATGCCGGTCACGACCGGCGTCACCGCCGTCGGCAGCCAGGCCATCGGCACGGCCAGGTAGATGAAGAAGCCCAGCACCGTCCAGCCGATGGCCGCCACGCCGAAGCCGCGCCAGTACCAATACGGCCCGCCCGGCTCGAACAGGGCCACGACATCGACCCGGGTGCGCTTCAGGGCCACGTAGTCGGCGATCAGCACGCCGGCCATCGGCGCGAAGATGTTGCCGAGCACGTTCATGTATCCGGTGTAGCCGTTCACCACGTCCGGCACCGCCGAGAGCGCCACGCCCAGCACGCTGACCGCGAGCGTGGTCCAGAACCGGCCCAGGCGCTCGGCGATGTTGGAAAGCGACAGCCCGCCCGTGTACAGGTTCAGCACGTTGATGGTCCAGTTGTCGAAGGCGATGACGACGAACACGAGCAGCAGGGTCAGCCCGCTGGTGCTCAGTTGCGCCACGACCTCGAACGGGTTGGCCGTCCGGCCCAGGTTGCCCGCGGCCGCGTAAGCGCCGAGAGCCGCGCCCAGGGTAGTCCCGACCGCGGCGGCGCCGAGGGTGCCGAGCCACATGTCGAGGCGGCTGCGCGAGTAGCGGCAGAAGTCCGCCGCGTCGGTGATCATGGTGAGCCACGCCGCCGCGGCGCCGTTGAGCCAGGTGGCGAACAGCAGCCAATGCGGCCCCGGCATGCCCGGGTAGGCGGCGACCCGGGCCGGTGCGAAGTCCGGGCCGCCCTGCCAGGCGAGCAGGACGAACAGGTAGGCGAACACCACCAGTCTCAACGGGAAGGCGAAGCGCGACAGCACCTTGAGCGAGTCGTAGCCCACCAGCGCCACCACGACCTGCAGCGCCGCGAAGACGATGCTGACCCAGAACAGCGAGTGCTGCCCGCCCAGCCACTTGTCCAGCACCGCGACCACGGCCATCGAGCCCGCCACGGTCTGGAACGCGAACCAGTAGATCGACGCGGCCGTGCGCAGCAGCGAGGGGCCCCACTTCGCGCCGCGCAGCCCGTAGGCCATGCGGGTCGCGACCTGGCCGGGCACGCCGTAATCGACCCCGATCGTCGCCATGGCGACGTAGGCGCTGAACGCAATGACGACGCCGCAGACCTGGGAGGCCACCGCCTCCGTGAACGACAGGCCGGAGGCGACGGCCAGGCCGCTGACCAGGATGGTGCCGGGGTTGATGAGGAAGTTGACGACGATGAGGAACAGGTCGAACCAGCGCACCGTCTTCAAGCGGTCCGGGATCGGCTCAATGCCGAACTGCTCGACGCCCCGGGGCTGGCGGTAGCGCCGGCGGACTTTTTCTTCAAATGTCCCGTCTGCAGGCATGGTGCGATCTCCTCGGCGGCTTGTTCCGGCGTGGCTAACCGACCGCCCTCGCGGCCGGGCGCGTCAGGCGGTGGAAGGCGTGCAAGGACCGTTCCACGGCGTCCGGCTCCAGCCCTTGGGTGATGAACACGATGCGGGAGCCGCGCTCCGTGTCCGGCCAGCCCGGCAGGTGCTCGGGGGCGTGAATGACGTGCTGCACCGCGTGGATCGCGACCGGCGTTTCGCTGTCCTCGACCTGGAGGATGCCCTTCACGCGCAGCAGCTTGTCCCCGTGCCGGTGCGCCAGCATGCTGAACCACAGGCCGAAGGCGTGCCAGTCCAGCGTTCCCGGGAGGCGCAGGCAGAACGAGGTGATCGCGCCGCCGTGGCGGCTGCTGTCCGCGCGCCCATCCGGCGCCCCCTGCATCCAGTGCCGGGCCTCTGTCATCCGGGTCTCGGGCGCGTGGATGTCCTGGCCGATCAGGATGTCCGGATCGACGGCGCCGAGCACGGCTTCGACGACCGGCGCCGCCGGGTTCAGCCGGCGCAGCTTTTGCCGGAGCCGGGCGACCGCATGGGCGGCGGCCAGGTCCGTCTTGGTGACGATCAGGCGGTCGGCGACCGCCGCCTGCCGCGCGACCTCCGCGTGCTGATCGAGGCCGCGCTCCGCGTGCAGGGCGTCCAGCGTGGCCACGATGGTGCCCGGCCGGAAATGCCGGCGGATCACCAGGTCCGCGGTGAGGGTCGCGAGGATCGGCGTCGGGTCCGCGAGGCCCGTGGTCTCGACGATCACCCGGCCGAACGGCGGCACCTCGCCGCGCTGCCGCCGGGCATGGAGGTCGCGCAGGGCGCGGCTGAGGTCGCCGCGGATGGAGCAGCAGATGCAGCCGCTGGCGAGCAGCACCGGCGCCTCCTCAAGCGCCCCGACCAGCAGGTGGTCCAGCCCCACCTCCCCGAACTCGTTGATCAGCACGGCGGTGTCCGCA
>CAXTUQ010000542.1:0-4306 GCA_964247405.1 uncultured Acetobacteraceae bacterium | reverse complement strand
GCGGGAGGCGGAGGCCGGCGTCGCCGTTGCCCGTGACGCACTGCGCCGGGGCGAGCTGCTGGCCCGCGACGGCTCGCTCGCGCGGGCGGAGGCGGAGCGGCGGCGCCTGGTGCTGGCGCAGGCCAACGCCGCCGCGGAATCCGCCCGCGCCCGCGCCGCGGCCTTGCAGGCGGAGGTCAGCCGCCTCAACCCCGGCACGGCACACGGCACCGGCGCCATCACCTCGCCCATCTCGGGCGTCGTCGTCACGGTCGGCGCCAACCCGGGCGAACTGCTGGACACGGCAGCCGACGCCTTCGTCGTGGCCGACCTGTCGGTCGTGCTGGTGCTGGCCCAGGTGCCGGAGGCCGGGGTGCCGCTGCTCGCCGTCGGCGACCCGGCGCGCGTGCGCCTCGCGGGCAACCCGCGCACCTGGAGCGGCAAGGTGGTGGCGCTCGGCGCCGCCATTGACCCGCAGGCCCGGACGCTTCCGGCCCGCATCCAGATCGCCAACCCCGACGGCGCGCTGCGGTCGGGCATGTTCGTGGAGGTGGTGCTGACCAGCGACCGCGGACGAAACGACGTGGTGGTGCCCTCCGCCGCCGTGCAAACGGTGGGCGACAAGCGCGTGGCCTTCATGCCCCTGGGCGGCGGCCGGTTCCAAAGCCACGAGCTGACGCTCGGCGTCGAGCGCCAGGACTGGACGGAGGTGCGCGGCGGCCTGGCGGCCGGGGACGAGGTGGTGACGCAGGGCAGCTTCGAGCTGAAAGCCTTGCTGCAGAAGGCCATGCTGGACAAGGAAGGCTGATGGGGACGCAGGGCTTCTTCGAGGCGCTGGTCCGCCGCCGCTGGCTGGTGATGGTGCTGGCGCTCGCCGTCGTGGCCGGCGGCTGGCTGAACCTGCGGCAGCTTGCCATCGACGCGGTGCCCGACATCTCGCCCAAGCAGGTCATGGTGCTGACGGAAGCGACGGGGCTGGGGCCGCTGGAGGTGGAACGTCTGGTCTCCTTCCCTATCGAGACCGCCGTGGCCGGGCTGCCGCTGCTGCAAGGCGTGCGCTCCACCTCCCGCTTCGGGCTGTCGGCGGTTTACGTGACGTTCGAGGACGGCGCCGACGTGCAGACCGCCCGCTCCCAGGTGGTGGAGCGGCTGCAGCAGGCGCAGGCGATGCTGCCGCCGGGCGTAGGCATGCCGTCGCTGGGGCCGTTCGCGACGGGCTTAGGCGAGATCCTGGAGTTCGAGGTGCGCGGCCCCGGCTTCACGCCGATGGAGCTGTACCAGATGCTGCAATGGCGGATCGTGCCGCAGCTGCGCCTGGTGCCCGGCATTGCCGACGTGAACATCTACGGCGGCGCCCTGCAAACCTACGAGGTGCAGGTGGACCCGGACCGCCTGCGCGGCCAGGGCGTCACGCTGCCGCAGATCTATGCCGCCATCGAGGCCAACAACGCCACCCGCGGCGGCGCCTCCATCAACCACGGCGACGAGCAGCAGATCGTGCGCGGCCTGGCGCTGGCGCAGAGCGTGGGCGACATCGCCGGCATCGTGCTCAAGGCGGCGCCGGGCGGCATTCCGGTCACGGTGGGCGACGTGGCCGACGTGCGGATGGCGCCCAAGGCGCGGCTGGGCGCGGTGACGCATGACGGGGAAGGCGAGACCATCCTGGGCGTCGCCGACATGCAGTTCGGCCTGAATGCCAGCGAGGTGCTGCCGGCGCTGAAGGCGGGCATCGCCAAGGTGCAGGCGACCTTGCCGCCGGGCGTGAAGATCGACGTGTTCTACGACCGCTCCGACCTGATCGGCCGGGCGATCAGCACCGTTGAGCACAACCTGGGGGAGGGGGCGCTGCTGGTGGTGGCGGTCCTGCTGCTGCTGCTGGGCGATTTCCGCGCCGGGCTGATCGTGGCCACCGTGATCCCGGTTTCGATGATGATGGCGTTTGCGGGGATGCGGGCGCTGGGCATCTCCGGCAACCTGATGAGCCTGGGCGCGCTCGACTTCGGCCTGATCGTGGACGGCGCCGTGGTGCTGGTCGAGAACGTGCTGCGCCGGCAGGCGGAGGGGCAGGCGGGCGGCAAAGACGCCCAGGACCCTGTGGAGGTCGTGCCCGGCGCCGCGGCGGAGGTGGCGCGGCCCGTGATCTTCTCCGTCGTCATTATCACGCTGGTTTACCTGCCGGTGCTGTCGCTGCAGGACATCGAGGGCAAGACCTTCCGCCCCATGGCGCTGACCGTCATGCTGGCGCTGGTCAGCGCCCTGTTCGTCACGATGCTGGTGACGCCGGCGATGGCGGCGAGCTTCCTGAAACCCCGGGCGTCGGAGCAGGACACCCTCATCGTCCGCGGCGCGCGGCGCGGCTACACGCCGGTGCTGCGCCGGGCGATGGGGCACCCGTGGCTCACCGCTGGGACGGCGGCGGCGCTGTTCGGGGTGTCGATGTTCTTCGGGACGCGGCTGGGGGGCGAGTTCATTCCGCAGCTCAGCGAAGGGGCCATCGTCGTCACCTCCACCAAGCCGGCCAGCATCAACCTCGACGCCTCCCTCCGCATCGTGACCGAGATCGAGAAGGTGCTGCGCGGCTTCCCCGACGTGCAGAGGGTGGTGTCCCAGACCGGCAGCGCCGCCGTGCCCACCGATCCGATGGGCGTGCAAAGCACCGACACCTACGTGATCCTGAAGCCGCAGGCGGAGTGGACCACGGCCAAGACCCAGGAGGGCATTTCAAGCGCGATGGAGCAGAAGGTCAAGGCGGCGGTGCCCGGCGTCACGCTGGAGCTGTCGCAGCCGATCCAGATGCGGATGGACGACCTGCTGCAAGGCGTGCGCTCGGACGTGGCGCTGACGATCTATGGCGAGGACCTGGACACGTTGGGGCAGCTCGCGGACCAGTCGGTGCAGGTCGTCAAGGGCGTGCAGGGCGCCGCGGACGTGCGGTCGGAGCAGGAGGGCACGCTGCCCGCCATGACCATCCGCCTCGACCGTGCGCGGCTGGCCCGGCTGGGCCTGAATGCGTCGGATGCGCTGGCGGTGGTGGAAGCCGTGGGCGGCCGGCAGACCGGCTTGGTGTATGGCGCCGACGACACGGAGACGCCCATCGTGGTGCGGGTGGCGCCCGGCGCCCGGGCCAGCCTGCAGGCGGTGCGCGACCTGCCGGTGGGCCTGGCCGACGGCGCCGCCGTGCCGCTGTCGGCGGTCGCCGATGTGAGCGTGTCGGGCGGGCCGTCCCAGGTGACGCGCGACAAGCTGCAGCGCCGGGTCGCGGTGGACATCAACGTGCGCGGACGCGACGTGCAGAGCTTCGTGACCGAGGTGCAGAAGGCGGTGGCGGACAAGGTGAAGCTGCCGGCCGGCTACACCCTGGACTGGAGCGGCACGTTCCAGAACCTGCAAAGCGCCAGCGCCCGGCTGGCGGTCGTCGTGCCCGGCGTGCTGCTGCTGATCTTCCTGCTGCTCTACCTCAACTTCGGCAGCCTGCGCCTGTCGGCGCTGATCTTCCTGAACGTGCCGATGGCGGCCACCGGGGGCATCGCGGCGCTGCTGCTGCGCGGGATGCCGTTCAGCGTGACGGCGGGGATCGGCTTCATCAGCATCTTCGGCATCGCGATCCTGGATGGCGTGGTGCTGGCCAGCTACATCCAGGAGGAGAGGGACGGAGGCCGCAAGGCCGCGGACGCGGCCAAGGACGCGGCGGAGAAGCGGCTGCGCCCGGTGCTGACGACGGCGCTGGTGGCGTCCATCGGCTTCCTGCCCATGGCCGTCTCGACCAGCGCAGGCGCGGAGGTGCAGCGCCCGCTCGCCACCGTGGTGATCGGCGGGCTGGTGACGGCGACGCTGCTGACCCTGCTGGTGCTGCCGGCGCTGTATCCCCTTGTGATGGACGCGAAGGCGCCGTCCTGGGCGGGGATCAAGGGCCGGTTCGGACGGAAGCCGCGCAAGCAGCCGGCGGAGTGACGCTGGCCGGCTACCCGAGACCATCCCAGGCCCGGTGCCGCGCGGCAGGGTGGGATGGCGGGAGCAGCGGCCCCGCGCCGAACAGCTTCTCGCGATAGGTGCCCGGCGCATAGGCCGATTTGTAAATGCCGCGTTCCTGCAGGACGGGCACGACCAGGTCGATGAACGATTGCAGGCACTCCGGCATCACCGTCCGCGACAGGTTGAAGCCGTCCACGTCCGCCTCGGTCCTCCAGGCTTGCAGCGCGTCGGCGACCTGCACGGGGTCGCCGACGATCGGCGGCTGCCGGCTGCCCAGCACCGACTGTTCCAGCAGCATGCGCTTGGTCCAGGCCGGGCCGGCGACGCGCGCCATCGCCGCCGCGTTCGATTGGAT
>CAXTUQ010000541.1:0-4312 GCA_964247405.1 uncultured Acetobacteraceae bacterium | reverse complement strand
TTCATTTTCATGCTTGCACCTGAACAGAGCCGAGCGGCCCGCGGATGGTTGGACTGGAGTCAGGAACAGTTGGCCGAACGCGCCAACGTGTCCCTAAGCACCGTGCGGGATTTTGAGAAAGGACGACGCACGCCCATTGCCAATAATATGCTTGCTCTAGAGCAGGCGCTTCGCCAAGCGGGCATCATCCTAATGCACGATAAGGAAGGCCAGGCAGCGGGCATCACTCTGGAGCGGCCAGACGCTCAATCTCCTGGGCGATGAACAACTCGCCCTGATCCGGCGGATACGCCTGCTTGAACAGCATTTCGAAAAACTTCCATTGCCCGGCGGGGGTGGCCCTAAGCAAGGTAATGGCGGATTTGATCAGATCATCAAGGTGGGGGTCTCCAACCCCGTCCGGGTCATCCTTTCCGCCCGTGAGCAGTTGGAAGTTCTTCTTTTTGCGCCGCTTGGTTATGGGGTCAGGTGGGTTCCGCCGCTTGATCTCGTCGTGCACGCCAGGGGGCAGGCGACTGTAAATGAGTTTGTTCGTAAGCCTAGCAATATATAAAGACCTTGCAGAGGATGAGGCGTCAAACTTCCAACCAAGCACCCTATAAAGCTGCTCATAATAGGAAATAGGAAACTTCGTATGGTATGGCCGGAACTCTGGTAAGACATAAGCGGCGAGTAACTGTTGCAAGCTATCATGTGCACGGCGCTTTTGATAGCCTGTCGCTTCATCAATAAGCGCGTCGATTGCAAGATCGGCCAGCCCATCCAGGAATGACTGCGCTTTTTGAGCAATCTTTTCTTGTGACGATCCCAGGACACCGGCAGCATGTGCACGCACCCAAACGCTTAGAAGACGGCGCAAAACGGTGCCTGGAATGCCTTCCGCGATGGATGAACTGTTTTCTCCGCGATACCGGATCGGGTTTCGCATAAGGTGCACCAGGGTTTCATCCTCAAGGATGAACTGGCGTAAGTTTTTCTGAGCGAGGTAGAGGGGGAAATGCAACCCGTCCTCCTCGGTGCGCCGCGTGGACAATGCGCCGCTGCGATACATGCCCATTACCCGCATGAACTCGGTGCCTGAGATCACGCGGATTTCGCCGTCCAGCACGGCGCAACGGAACTTCATCCCCGCAAGATCGACCACCCCTTCATCAAGGGCATGGTGCACGGGGGCAGTTTCCTTATTTGACCAGCGCGTTGCGGCGGCCTCTTTGGCAATGGCCTTGCGGCGCTCAGGCGTTAGCGCCGTCGCCCTAGCAATGCCACCGCGTTGCTGCTTGCTTTCGCCCATCGTGCCGCCGCTCCCGTTGCGAGCAAGCACGGTAGGTTCATGATTCACGATTCGCAAGCATTACCTCGCTAGGTGTGCTTGCTACCTAATACCGTTGGATTGCGCGACGCGCGCGTGACCGGACGCGCGGCGGGTCAGACGCTCGCAGTGCCGCCGTCGATGAAGAACTCGGCGCCCGCGCAGAAGCTGGAGTCGTCGGAAGCGAGGAACACCGCCGCCCGGCCAATTTCGCGCGGGTTGCCCATCCGTCCGATCGGCACCATGCCGATGGTCCCTTTCCGGATCTCGGGATCGTTGCCGGTCTCGCGACGGAAGCCTTCGGTGTCGATCGGTCCAGGGCTAAGCACGTTGATGCGCGGTCCCTTGCCCGCGAGCTCGGTGGTGAACGTGCGGGCGAAGCTCCGCACCGAGGCCTTGCTCGCGCCGTAGGCCGCCATCCCGGGCGTGCCCGAGCTGCCGATGAAGGATCCGTTTAGGACAATCGATCCGCTGGCCGGCATCAGCGGGATCGCCTTCTGGACGATGAAGAAGATGCCGCGCGCATTGATCGTGAAAATGCGATCGAATTCCTCCTCGGTCATCTCGTTCCAGGGCACGACCTTGTAGATTCCGGCGTTGGCGAACACGACGTCGAGCCGGCCCTTCATCGCCATGATCTCGGCGTACATCCGTTCGATATCGGGGACCTTGCCCGCGTCAGCAGCGATTCCGTGGGCGTTCTCGCCGAGGCTTGCGGCTGCCCTATCGACCTCCGCTTGGCGGCGCCCGGTCACAAAGACGAACGCACCTTCCGCTATGAACTCCTGTGCGGTCGCGAACCCCATGCCTTCGGTTCCGCCTGTGATCAGCGTAATCTTGCCGTCTAGCTTGCCCATTCGTTTCCTCCTTCTGATCAAAACTCACCGGACAGCACCGGGAACAGGCCCAACCCCGACGGCAAAGGCCGAAGAACGCCGGTCACCAGAGCGCCGAAACCGTCGTCATGATTTAGACGCGTTCATCGCAAGCGATTAGCTGTAGAAAACGGGATGAACTTGTGAAATCTGTGCAGGTATGAGGCGCGACCAGCTTGCTGATCTCTCGGCGTTCGCCACGGTGGCCGAGGAGCGCAGTTTCACACGCGCCGCCATCAAGCTGGACATGTCGCCGTCCGCGCTTAGTCACTCGGTCAAGGCGTTGGAGCATCGGCTTGGCGTTCGTCTGCTGACCCGCACGACCCGTAGCGTGGCGCCGACCGAGGCTGGCAAGCGGCTGCTCGAAGCGATCGTGCCGGCGTTCGGAACGGTCAGCGCCGCACTCGACCATTTGAGCGAGACGCGCGCGGTGCCGGCCGGAGCAGTGCGCCTGACAACTCTCAAGCACGCGGCTCGTCTCGTACTCGAGCCTGTGCTGCAAGGGTTCCTTGATCGCTTTCCCGAAGTTACGGTCGAGATTACTGCCGAAGACGACTTCACCAACATCGTTTCCGAGGGCTTCGACGCCGGCATTCGACTCGGCGAGCGAGTCGACAAGGACATGATTAGCGTCAGGGTCAGCGCGGAAGTGCCAACCGCTGTGGTTGCGACGCCAACCTACTTCGAACGAAGTCCCGCTCCCGCCAGCCCTCACGATTTGATTGAGCATGATTGTATCGGGCACCGGAAAAAAGCCGGCGGCCTTCATCCATGGCCATTCCAAGACGGTGGTCGTCCGTTTCAGGTGAAGGTCAAGGGCCGGCTGGTCTTCAGTGACAGCGATCTTATCTTGGATGCAGCACTGGCAGGAGGCGGCCTGGCGTACCTTTTCGCTGATCAAGTACAGGATCACATAGCCGCTGGCCGTCTGATCCGGGTTCTTGATAGATGGACGGTTTCGCACACCGGGTATTTCCTCTACTACGCGAGCAGTCGACAGCAGCCGCCGGCTGTAGCGGCGCTGATCGAATGGCTTCGCAATGCAACCGTCGCTGTGCGAGTCTGATTTGAGGCCGACGGCGAGGCCGACATGAGGGCGATAGCGGCACCTTGCCCATTGTACAGATTGATTGGACTGGTGTTGAGCACGGCGGACTGCGCCTCCACTTCGCGAATGATCGGTGATCGGGAGCTAAGCGCTTCGGTTGCTGCGCGATCGCAACCCTGCAAGCGACAGCTCATGCTTCACTAAAACGTGCCGAACTCCAGCGCAGATACTCGGCCTCCGACGTCTCCCGCCGCATATGCGCCGTTTCCTCTACGTCCTTGCCGACGAGGAACCTAAGCGCATCCGTCTCGTCGATCGCCGCCGCGAGGATCGTGCGAGCCACCGCGCCTTCCGTCGCCACCTTCTCCGAGGGCGGCCGACCGAAAAACGCCATGATCCCGTCGAGGTCGGCTTTGTACGACTCGGGGACCGGAAGGTCCCGGGAGTTGGCCTGCACGGTCGTGTCAAAGTTGGTCGTGGGAATGCGCCCGGGCTCGACCAGCTTCACGGTGACGCCCTGGTTAGCGAGCTCGAAGCGCATCCCTTCTGTCAGCCCCTCGACGGCGCTCTTGCTCGCGGCGTAGATCGCCATGAACGGATCCGGCGTGATCGCCGACCCGGAACTGACGTTGACGAACCGCCCACCGCCATGCTGGCGGAAGTGCGGCAGCGCGGCCTGCATGGGGCCGAAAAAGTTGATGTCGAATATCTGCTGCGCCTTGTCGATCGGGGTGGTCTCCACGACGGACAGCAAGGCTTGGCCCGCATTGTTAACGACGCAGTCGAAGCGCCCGAACCGAGCCGTGGCGGCGGCGAGCGCCGCGGCAATCGAAGCGGGATCACCGACGTCCAAGGCGCTGACGAGCAGGCGCTCGCTGACGGTCCCGCGCCACTTGCTTGGGTCTGGCATCGTCGCGACGACGTTCCAACCTTCGTCGAAGAACAACTCGGCGGTGGCCTTGCCGATGCCGGACGAGCATCCCGTGATGAGAACCGTTTGTGGCATGGTCGTTCCTTTCTCACCGCCTAGGGCCTGTCAGTTCTTGGGTTCTGTGCCGTCACTTGATCCAGTCCATCGTT
>CAXTUQ010000540.1:0-4314 GCA_964247405.1 uncultured Acetobacteraceae bacterium | reverse complement strand
GCCTCGATACGCCGCCCTTCTCAAACCGTCGTCACCCATTCTCCGGCATAGCTCTCGTGCAATACTGCCTTGATATGGCCCAGGCGCTTGATGAAATGTCGCGGGTCTGCAAGGTCGGCGCACCTGTCGTGCTGGTCGTCGGACGAGAATCCAACGTTCTGGGCGCGGCGTTCCGCAATGCGGACCTGCTCACGCGGCTTATGGAACGCAGCAAGGCGTTTGACATTCGCCAGAGCGTTGAGCGTGTGTTCACCAACCGTTTCGGACAACGAATCTACGAGGACATCATCGTAGCCCGCTGCGCAGGTCATGCCCGAATCGCGCTGGATTTTGCGCGATCAGTCGGAACGGATGCTCTTGGTGCAGCCATGGCCTTGGTGCCTGACAAGAACAGGGCGGCACTCGAAGCAGCGCGGGTCATCTCATCCAAGGTCCAGCCGTCGCGGCTGCTATCGATCACCCAGCCAAACGCCTTTGCGTAAAACGCAGGCCATCAACAGGGGCATTGATGCAGGTCACGCACCCGGCAACGCATGGCGATAAGCTCAAAGCCCTTCGCGCCAACGGCGGATTGCCCCCTGCCGACCAAGCCAGGGTCGAAGAGGCGATCAGGAAGTATGACGCTTGAGTGGTCAAACTCAGGACTGCGCAAGGTGAGGGCGATGGGCTACTCGGCTCCTTGGTGGATGCCCTTAATGAATACAAGCGTTATATCGAGCTTGATCTGATTTTCGATGCCGAAGGCAGCTTCCTTTATCGGCAAAATGGTCAATTGAAGCTGGCAAACAGCGTGCTTGAGGAATTCCTGCCCTATCTCTTCGACATCCGGATCATACCGGGCTTCGGCCGTTTGAAGAACGTAGTATGCGGGCCGCAGGCGTCCTTTTCGGGCATGAGTTTCGGCTCGCCGTTCCTCGCACTCGATGCGGGCGGAGTGTTCCTGAAACGGAAGGATCAGGATTTCGTCGTCGCCAAGACGCACCGCATTACGATCAGCGACGAGCCGGATAGCGGAAGGAGTTACAGCAGCCGCTTCTGCGTCTCTCACTTTGCCACCGAAATTAAGACCAACCTCGATAAGACAATGTTCCAAGAAGCGGCGCAGTCGGCCAACGAGTTGAAACGCGCAGTGCCGGGGGCGCGATGCGTGCTGCTCTGTGAGTACCTCGACATGACACCGATCACGACAAAGCTCACCTCAATCGACGAGGTGATCGTGCTGCGAAAGGCGAAGCGGCTTGCATCCAACGTGCGAGATGCCTTCCGAACCTCGGAAGGACGCCGGCGGGCCGGGGCGGCATATATCAGGTTTCTGGACGACAACCCGCTGCACCTGAGCAGTTTTCAGCGATTTATCCACCACCTCAATGAGTGCTTCCCGGAGAAGGAGGACGACACGCTCGACGTGGTACTAGGCCGCAGCTATTTCTGATGCAGCCGGTTCCGCTCCGTTTGCGGTCAAGAGAACTTAGGGTTTCGGCCGCTTCTTGGTGTCTGGCTCGCCCTTCGGCTTCTGCCGCGCAATCACCTTCAGCTTCTCGTCAAATGCCGCTTCATCCTCATCGCAGCCGAGGGCGCGGGCGGTTTCGACGAAGCGGTCGTATTGAGACCGTGCATCTTTGTTTGAGTCATTCATTAAGCAGGTTCCCTTGTAGATAATCGGCAGGCAGAGCCTGAGTGTCCGAAGCGCGGCAGAACCGCCTGCCTGCTGATCCCAGTGCGGTTGCTACAGCCTGCATTTTTGAGCTTCTGAGGCGATCATCCAATGTTATAAATTCCGTTGCGCCCTTCTCAAGAAAGGCAGCAATGTGAATCGAGTCAGCGCCTCCAAGGATGAGGTTGTGCGTCCATCGTATATCCTGAGCGATTTTCCAAGTTCTAGGCGTTTGCTGAAGCAACACCAGATACTGGCCTGAAGTCAGCAGCCGCCGGAACCTGTCTTGGACATCATTCGGAACGATGGTCTGCCCGGGCCTTACCGCAACGCATTCGACTATTGAGAGCGTCGAGGTATATACAGTGATGGCACCTGCCTTATGCGCTTGTAAGATTTTCCTAGTAAACCAGACATCTTGTTCACGACCCGGGATGGGTTCGCCAACCTCGTGTTTCACAGCATCTATCAAACAACAAGAGTCTAGGTAAACGCTAGGCTTGTTAGCCATTTCCGCGCATCGTTTCTACGTAATCAGCCGTGTTTTCATCGCCCGTAAATTCTGGAATGCTCCCAAATATTTGATCAAATTCTGTTTCTGTTAGAGGCTCCACGATTTCGAGATCACTTACAGCCACGTCAATGATAGAGTTCGAGACCCGATCCCACCGCATATCGCCGTAGACATGCACCACAGTGTTGGGCGAGTGAGTAGCTAGATGGATACTCGCATGAAGCTCTGTATTATAAACACAACGAACTAAACCTCCGGAAGCCAGTTCCCGGAGTTGAAAAAACGGTGGTATCGCGCCAGAATGCCAAGAGTAAACGATGCCTTGGACAGAACCGTAAGCAGGTATCGGGGCATCGAGAAGGAGGCGTATCTCCGCAATCTGCCGGAAAGTCACCTCTCGCCAATCGCTGGGTTCATCAAGCCGATTGCGATACAAGCCGATAAGAAACTTCTCGTCCGGGTCCATAATCCGGCCAATCCGCGAAAACTCTGCCATCGTGTCCAGCGAGACAAGACCACGGTTGCTTGCCTCAAGAGGTTCTTTCCCAGTGATCGTCTCAAAGACGCTGAGGGCGCGGCTTTGCACCGTATCGACAACTTCGTCGGCAAACTCAGCATCAAACGCGACAGACTCATTTGTAAAATTCTGCGCCAGCCATTCACCCTTTTTCGCTCTGACCCCGAGGTCGGATGCCATTGAACGCAGAAACTTCTCGGTCTGGCTGGCAAATTCGCCGAGCTTATCCATAGGCGAACCTACGCGCCCTGGATTGAAGCGAAATCGCACTCTTAGCCTAGCCATACAAACGGCCCTCCACGACCATCACGGTCGATTCTAGGCTTCCATATCGCGTCAACACAATGTCTCAGTGGTGGGCTTCAACAAGCTGTTCGATAGGTCAGCCGCTTGCCGACGATCCCGCGCAGCGCCGCGACTGTCCGTTCGGCATCATCCACCCCGAGCTTAATCCGATTAATGAAACTGAAATCAAAATCGGAAACATAACGGTGCAGGTGCTTCTCGGAGCAATGCTGATAGATGCCCTTCATGCCGCGCTTGAACACGCTGTAGAAGCCTTCGACGGTGTTGGTGTGGACCACGCCACGGCCATACTCGCCCGCGCCGTGACGCACGAAGTCATGGCCCGTGAAAGTCTTCTTGAGGGCGGCATACTGACCCGCCTCATCCGTCATCACCTGCGTCTTGGGATCAACGTTCGCTTTGATGATCGGCAGCAAGTCCGCCGCAGCCGTGCCGTCCACATGGAAGGAACGGCTGCCCTTGCCACGCTCAACAAGCGTCAGGACGGCGTACTTGTGCGCGTATCCGCGCTGCTTCGGCATGTCCTCCTTCTGGCCGATAAAGGTTTCGTCGATCTCGACGACCGCACCTTCGCCACCCATCGGCGGCAGGCCAACACCGGAAGTCATCGCTTCGCGCAGTCTGTGGGACATGAACCAGCCAGTTTTCACCGTCACGCCGAGCGTGCGGGCAAGCTGGTTGCTGCTGATGCCTTTCTTGCTGCTGCACATCAGGTACATCGCCTGCAACCAGACGTGCAGCTTGACGTGGCTGCTCTCAAACACGGTGCCGACCGTGACCCGGCTTTGCTTCCGGCAGGCGTAGCACTTGTAGAGGCCGGGGCGGGTCGCCGTGCCGCCCATCCGGCGCATCTTGTCGGCGCTGCCGCAGTGCGGGCAAACGGCCCCGTTCGGCCAGACAATGCTTTCCAGCTTCGCGTAGGCAGCGTCTTCATCCTGGAAATAGGGCTGGTTGAGAACGCTCGCCATGGCCGTGCTCCGTCTGTGAAGCTAATCTAGCCCTAGCGGGTGGGTTTGGCAACTACCATATCGCCGTCCGAAAGGCCGCGCTGCTGCCGCAGCCAGTCGAGCAACTGGTCGGCGGCGTCGGTCGTCTTCCGGCTCGCTTACCGGGTGGAGAGGGTTGGGCGCGACGTCACAGCGCCGCCCGCGCCGCGGCATGGGCGGCGGGTGACGGCGCGGCGGCGCCAGATGCGGCGGAGCGCGTCGGGGCGCAAGCGTCGGTGCTCGACGTTGCCCCAGCGGTCCACCTTGCGGAACACCGGGCCGAACCGCGTGTCTGAGCGGCCCAGCCAATCCTCCAGGGCGCGCACAGGGCAGGCCC
>CAXTUQ010000539.1:395-4319 GCA_964247405.1 uncultured Acetobacteraceae bacterium | reverse complement strand
GCCTGGAAGACCTCGTCAACCCCGCGGCATTCCACGCCCGATCGATGCGCCGACGCCTTGCCGATTGTCAGACCGTAGCCTTGCGCTTCCTCGCCGATCGGCTTCCAGGACGTCCTCAAGTCCTCCCGCATCGGACCAATCCGCGGATGCGGAACGTGCCCGAGGTGGCCTTCTCCGGCGCTGCGAGATGCATCAGCACCTCGGCAAAGGCGAACAGCCCGACAGCGACGGCGACGAAGTTGACGCCATCGGCCAGGTGATAGCTGCCGAAGGTCAGCCGCATCGTGCCGGTCTCGACATCGGTGCAGGCCGTGCCGAGCAGGACGCCCAGCACCGACATGGCGACGGTGGTCAGCATCGGCGTGTCGGACACGGCGGAGGCGGTAATGAGCGCCATGACGATCATGGCCGCGTTCTCCACGGGTCCGAAGGCGAAGGCGGCGTGCGCCAAGGGCGGCGAGAAGAACACCACGACCAGGATGCTGATGCAGCCCGCGAAGAACGAGCCGATGGCCGAGATGCACAATGCGGCGCCCGCGCGCCCGCGTTGCACCATAGGATGGCCGTCCAGGCAGATCACGACGGAGGTCGGCACCGACAGCACGAAAACGGCCGAGAGCAGCCCGCTTTCCTCCACCAGGGAGCCAAACAGGGCGATGCCTGCGACCAGAAAGGCCAGCGGCAGCAGCGGCCATCGCGCCGGTTCTTGCATTTCCGGCGGCCCGGCCCGCAGCAGGCCCTTTGCGGCCGACGCAAGGCCCAGGCAGATCAGCAGGACCGACAGGATCAGTGGGAAGTAGCCCGGCCCCATTGCCGTCAGCATGCCGACCGGATAGCGCCGGACCTGGATCAGGGCGACCAAGCCGATGGCGACGAACACCAGGCCGGCCCAGACGTCCCGCGGCAAACGCGCCACGCCGTGCATCAATCGGTCTTCGCGCTGCGGACGTCACGCCCAGGGCGCGCACCGCTCCCTCTTCCATATGCGGCAGGGCGGATTGCGAGCTGTCGAAGATCATCTCCACTTGGCCGGCCATCACGTCCTGGATCGCGGGGGCGCTGCCGCGGTAAGGCACGTGGACCATCTTGATCCCGGCCATGCTGCAGAACAGCTCGGCGGCCAGATGGGTGGACTGCCCGTTGCCGGAGGAGGCGTAGTGCAGCGCGCCGCGCTTCTGCCTGGCCAGGGCGATCAGCTCCGGCACCGTCTTGGCCGGCAGGGCGGGATTGGCAACCAGGATCAGCGGGTTCTCCGTCAACAGCGCGACCGGCGCGAAGCTCTTGAGGGTGTCGAACGCCATGTTGGCGAACAGCGTCATGTTGATCGCATGCGCCGTGGTCGCGACCGCCAGCGTGTAGCCGTCCGGCTTGGCGTGCGCGGCCAGGTCCATGCCCAGGTTGCCGCCGGCGCCCGGGCGCTTGTCCACCAGAAAGCCCTGGCCCAGGTTTCCCATCATCTTTTCGCCCACGATCCGCGCGGTGATGTCAGTGGACCCGCCGGGCGTGTAGGGCACGATGATGCGCACAGGCCGGGCCGGGCAAGCCTCTGCACGGCTCGTGCGCGGCAGCAGCCCGGCGCCGAGCGCCATGGCTTGCAGGACGTGGCGGCGGCCCGGCGTCGTGCACCCCATCGTTCGTCCCCTACACGGCGCGGATGACGACGGCGTCGAGGGCGATGCAGCCTTCGCCGGCACCGGACAGCAGCATCGGGTTGATGTCGAGGCTGCTGATTGCCGGATCATCCAGCATCAACCGGCCGACCGCGATCACGGCCGCGGCGAGGGCGGCGGCATCCATCGGCGGCTCGCCGCGCACCCCGCGCAGCACGGGCGCGATCCGCAGCCGGTCGAGCGCGGCGCATACGTCGTCCGCGTCGAAGGGCGGCAGCAGCAGGGCGGTGTCCGGCATCGCCTCGACATACTTGCCGCCGTCGCCCAGCACGATGACGGGGCCGAAGCCGGGGTCGCGATGCGCGCCGATCAGCAGCTCCCGCCGTCCCCGCGCCATGGCGGCGACCAGGACGCCGTCGAAGCGCAAGCCGCCGCTGCCCTGGATTTGCTGGCAGTCCGCGAAGGCGCCGCGGACCGCGGCGGCATCGGCGAGGTTCAGGCGGACCAGGTCATGCTCGGACTTGTGCGCGAGGTCGGCGGAGCAGCCCTTCACCACGACACGGCCGCCCAGTTCCTCCCAGGCAGCCGCCGCCTCGTCCGGGGTGCGGCACAGGCGGTGCGGCACGACCGGGATGCCGGCAGCGGCGAGGCAGGCGAGGCTGTCGGCGGCGTGCGGCGGCGTCCGTTCGCCGGCCGCAGGGCCGCCGGGCGGTCCGGCGGAGGCGGCGCGCTGGCGCGCACGGGCGATCAGCGCGTGGTGCCGGATGAACCCGTCCAGCGCCGAGATCGCCTGCGTCTCGAAGGTGAAGGTCGGCAGGCCCGCCGCCTTGAAGTGCCCGGCCACCATCGGCTGGGGCGCCGTGATGGCCAGCGGCTTGCCTGTCAGCTCCGCAAACGCGGCGGCGTCACGGGCGAACACCGGCACGTCATAGGCCGCACCGGCGACGGGCACGCCGATCATGAAGGCGTCGGCGGCCGGATCGCGCGCGATCACCGGCAGGATCTCGCTGAACAGGCGGCTGTTGGTCAGCAGCGCCGCGGTGATGTCCACGGGGTTCGCGGTGGCGGCGAAGCTGGGCAGCACGGCCCGCAGGCCGGCCTGGGTGTCTGCCGAAAGCGCCGCCAGCGGCATCCCGGCGTCGGACGCGGCATCGGCCGCCATCACGCAGGTCGCACCCGAATTGCTGATGACGACCAGGCGGCGCCCTTGCGGAGCCCAGCCCTTCAGGTAGAGCGCGGCCGCATCGACCATCTCGGCCATGTCCCGCACGCGGCGGATGCCGTGCCGCTCCATGAAGGCATCAACGACCCGGTCCTCGTTGGCAAGCGCCCCGGTGTGCGACCGTGCCGCCGCCTGGCCGGCCTCGGTGCGGCCCGGCTTGAGCGCAATGACAGGCAGGCCCCGGGCATGGGCCACGCGGGCGGCCTCCGCCAGGTGATGCGGGTCGGGGATGCTTTCGAGATACAGCAGCAGCAGCCGGATGCCCGGGTCCTGCGCCACGGCGGCCGCAAGCTCGGAGGCCGTGACGTCGCAGTCGTTGCCGGTGGCGTGGGAGTGCCGGATGCCGATGCCCTGGCCGCGCAGCAGGCCGTAGGGCACCACGCTCATGGCGCCGCTCTGGCTGACGATGGCGACCGGCCCGTCCTCGGGCGGCGCCTCGATGTACATGGACGAGAAGCTGGCGACGGCGCCGGTGGCGAAGTTGGCCAGGCCTTGGGAGTTCGGGCCGACCAGCCGCAGGCCCCGCGCCCGGGCGCGCGCGGCCATCTCCCGCTCCTGCGCCTTGCCGCCTTCGGTCTCGCCGAAGCCGGAGGCCATCATGATGGCGATCTTGACGCCGGCCATGGCGCAGGCCTCCACGGCGGCGACGGCGGCAGCGCCCGGGACCGCGATGATCGCCACGTCCGGCGGCTCCGGCAGGGCAGCCAGGTCAGGGAAGCTTTTCAGCCCCTGGATCTGCGCGCGGTTCGGGTTGATCGGGAACACCCGGCCGCGGAAGCCGAAGCGCGCGAGGTAGTCCACCGGGCGGCCGCCGATCTTGTCCGGGTTCTCCGACGCGCCGATGATGGCGATCGACCGCGGGTCCAGCGCCAGCCGCAGGCCGGGGCTCATGCGCGGTCCTCAACCCGGTCGCACCGGGGGATCGTGAGGTCGCCGAACCTCACGAACACGGCCTGCACGGCGTCGTCGATCTCCAGATCCGGCGCGGCGTGCATCATGGCGCGAAAGCCCTCCTCCATGTCCACCAGCGCGATCCGATAGGGCGCCAGCGCCCGCAGCTCCGGGGACGGCGCACGCGTGACGGTGGTGATG
>CAXTUQ010000539.1:0-385 GCA_964247405.1 uncultured Acetobacteraceae bacterium | reverse complement strand
CCGGAGGCGACCCGCGTCTCCGGGCGCGTGCTGCCGCAACGCGGGCAGAAGCCACGGGCGAAATACCAGGCGGCGCCGCACGCCGGGCAATGCTGGAAGGCGATCGCAGGCGCCCCCGCGGTCCAGTCGGTCATCGGGCCTGCTCCAGCAGCAAGGTGACATGGGAGGACAGCACGCCGCCGTCGCCGTGCAGCAGCGCCATCGAGGCATCCTTGACCTGCCGCGGCCCGGCACGGCCGGTCATCTGCAACTGCGCCTCCACCAGGTGCGCCATCGCGCCGCCGACGCCGCAATGGCCATAGCTCAGCAGGCCGCCATGGGAGTTCAGCGGCATCGCCCCGTCCCGGCCGAAATGCCCCTCGCGCGCCAGGGCGCCGGCGCCGCC
>CAXTUQ010000538.1:0-4322 GCA_964247405.1 uncultured Acetobacteraceae bacterium | reverse complement strand
AGCTGGTGGAGCGGGCGTTCGAGACCGAGACGGCGCGGTTCCGGGCGGGCGACACATATGCGGCGATGCCGACGCGGGTGCGCCGCACGGCGACCAATTCGTTCGGGATCGGCCTGGCCCGCGGCATCGCGGCCAAGCTGCGGACGCTGCGCGAAGCACGCGAGGCGGCGCTGCGCGGCTCGTCCGGGCGTGACCTGGTGGTGGCCAAGGCGGGCGTGGTCGAGGCGGAGCTGGCCAAGCTCGGCCTGCACTTCCGCACCCGCAAGGGCACAACCGGCCGCCGCGTGCTGGCCCACGCCTTTGAGCAGGGGCACGAGGCCGGGCTTGGCTTCGAGTACACGCCCGGTGTCGGCCATGACAGCTGAGGCGGCCCGGCCGACGGGCGGCGCGGAAGCGTGCGCGACGTTGCCGCGCCTTGCGGCTCAGACACCAGGACCTGCGGTGCTACACAGCCAGCCATGAGCGCATCCGACCCCATCGCAGACACTGCCGCCTTCACGCCCGGCGAGCGGGACTACGTACGCCGCGAGCTCGACCGGTTCTTCTCGACCCTGCCGAGGGTGGCCGACGGCTTCCAGCTCCGGACGTGGCGCGGCGGCCCGCAGGCGGGCCAGCCCAAGGTGCCGCAGGCGGCCCGGGGCCTGCTCGAGCGCGGGCTGATGCGCCTCGAGCCGACGCCCTGGCCGCCGCGCTTGTTCTTCACCGAAGCGGGCCTGGCGGCGCTGCGGGCGATGATGGCCGACCGGCGCTTCGCCAACCCAGTGACGTTCGCGCACGTGCGCCAGGAACTCGGCATCGACCCCAGCCCAGAGGCGCCATAGCCCGGGTCGCCGGCCAAGTCGTTCTCAGGCGTCGCCAGTCCCTGCCCTGCGCTGCCTTGCTCTCAACCGAGGCCTTGCGTTCGGCCCAGGAACGACCTTGCTGCTGTGCCCAGCTGCCGGCGCACACGCGTCAGAAGGCGCCAACCCTGCCCCGATGCAAGCTGGGGCGCAGCGTGAATACTGGGAGACGAGCACTTCCATCCCGGTCGCCCATGCGAGGACGCTGAAGGTCCGCGTTGCCAGTGAAACGCCTTGCGTGCCGGTTGCTTTCGGGATTGCAAGGACTAACGTATCGGCCCGTCCCTGACCGAGAAGAACCACCGATGGCCCGCAAGCCGAAGACCCAGCCCAGCCCTGACGTCCCAGCCGTTCCGGCGCCGGGATCTGCCGCACCGGGCGAAGCTGCGGCTCCAGCGCGCCGGGGCCGCAAGCCGAAGGCTGCGACGCTTTCGTTCGCGCCGCCCGCAGCGGCCGACGTTGGCAGTCCGGCCCCGGACGACGCCGGGGCCGATGTTCCCAAAGCCGGTTTGACCAAAGCGCTTGGCCGCAAGGGGCTAGGCCGCAAGCCGAAGCAGGCGGTTGGCGCGGAGGCCGTCCCGTCGATCCAGGACGGCGCCGCGGAGCCGCCGGGCCAAGCGCCTCGTGAGCCTGAAACCGAGGCAAACCCGGACCTGACCGGGGATGCTGCACTCGCGGCTGCCGCAGTGCCCCAAGCCGAGACTGCTGCGGACAGCGATCCCGTCCAGCCCGACCGTGATCCCGTCAGCACAGCCAGCAAGGCGGCCCAGTCCGTTCGCGAAGCGGGAGCACCCGTTCCAGCAAAGTCGGCGGCACACTGGGACCGGGCCACGGATGCGGTCGAGTTCGACTGGCCCGAGATCGAGCGCATGGCTGCACAGGACGGCCCGAACCAGGGCATGGCCAAGCTGCTGCTCGCGGCGCGTGCGGAGGGTGCCAGTTCACGTTGGCCGTTCTGAAGAGAGCTGACCGTCACGGCGGCGCGCTCGCCTGCGCGACGGCTTCCAAGGGCGCCGGGGATGGGGGCGGATCGGGCTGGCCGTCCGGTCAAGCACTGCCGTCGGCCTGCGCCATAGCTTGCATCCCGTCGACGTTGCCGACCCGGATAAACGGCCCAAGTGGGCCATTGCCGGCCCGAACCGCGCTTCCCGCGAGTCTCATCGGACCGGGGTGGTGAGGCGGACCGGCTGCCATGGCCCGTCCTGGTCCAGGGTGAGCGCACCGCCCCGGGCCAGCTCCAGCCCCGCCACGAAGGTCGCCGCGACCGCCGCGCGGCACTGCAGCGCCCGTCCGGACCCGGTCTCGGCGATCTTCGGCAGGAACACTTCCAGCTCCCTGCCCTCGGGACGCTCCTGCAGCAACCGGGTGATCCGGGCAGTCGCGTCGCTGATGCCCCAGAACGGCAGCTGCCGGGGCTGGTAGGCTTCGGTGTGCGGCGGCAGGCGCAGGGCCACCAGGCAGGCCCGCAGCAGGTCGGTGAGGTCACCGCCCGCGACAGGAGGCACATCCTCGGCGCTGCCCGCCATCTCCGCCGCCGCCAAGTCGTCGGTCTCGCCACCGTTGAGCAGGTCAGCGTCATCAGTGGGGGATCTCAACCTCCCAGCCTCCGGCCGTCCGCGCGCGAAGACGTCGCGCCCGAGCTGGTGCTGCCGCTCCAACCAGTCCACGACCGCCGCCATCTCGGCGCGGCGCAGCCACTGCCGGCGCAACGCCTCTGCCTCGGCCTGCGCCGTGCGCGCCTCGGGGGCGTCGGCCGGCCGCAGCAGCCGCGAGCGCAGCTCGGCGAGGTGGGCGGCCATCACCGTCCAGGCAGCCCATTGCGCGACGTCCGGCGCCGGGGCATCCGGCGTGCGGTGCAGCCCCGCTTCCAGCGCGCCCGCGAACGCCTCGACCAAGGCCAGGATCGACAACCGGGCCAAGTCGACCTTGTGGGTGCGCGCCAACTCGAGCAACCAGTCGAGCGGCCCCTCGAACCCGTCCACGGCCAGGATGGGCGAGGTCGCGACCGACGGACGGCGCGGCGGCGCGTCCCACGTGGGCGGCCGGCCGGACTGCCCCATCAGCGGCGCGGCCCCGGTCCTGGCAGCGGACCCGGCCTGGGTCACAGCAGGCCGTAGGTGGGTCGGACGTCGAAGCGCAGCGCGGGCCAGCGCGCGGCCATCGTCGCCAGCGCCCGCCACGGCGTCCAATCGGCCGACCAGAAGGCGAGGCGGAGCGTCACGGGGTCGCCGGGTGCTGCGCGCCGCGGCAGGACGGGCTCGGCCGAAACGTGGCGCAGCGCCGCCGTGGTGCCCCAGTGCGTCCATAGCCAGGCAAGCGCCTCCGGGTGGTCGGGACCCAGTTGCAGCACGCGGGGGGGCACCGGCACGAGCGCGTGCAGGTCGAGGACGCAGGCCCGGCCGCAAACTCGCCGAAACCGCAAAGCGGTTTGCGGCTGCCCCTGCGTTTCGGCGCGGCTTTGCCCCACGCGGGCCGCCGCGGCAGCATGCCGCTGTTCCGCCGCATCGCGGAGCTGGTTGGCAAGGGCGCGTGCCCCGGCGAGGCTCAAGCGGCGCTGCTGCGGCGGGGGCGGTGCCGCCAGCATCAGGAACAGGTCCTCCTCCATGCGGTCGAGGTCGAGCCGCCACGGGATGATGCCAGCGCCGCCCGCGGCGGCCTGGAAACCGGCAAGCGTTCCGGCCGGGCCGGCCACCAGCAGGCGGTGGTGCAGCCAGTCGGTGTGCTGTGGCCGCAGCGGCGGCCCCGCCCGCGCCGCATCGTCGGCGCGCCCGGCTTGGCGGGTTAGGCCCAGGTCAACGTCGTGCTCCGGCTCCGGAGGCTCGGCGAGCCGCCATGGTGCGTCTTCCCGCGCAAATGCTTCGCATTTCGCTGGAACGGACGGCATCGGCGGGTCGGAACTGCGTGCCTCCGCGCCGCTGCCTGCCGGGAAGCCCGGGTCAACCTGATCATGGCCGCTCCCGTCCGGGACGCCGCCCTGCTGCTTGAGCCAGTCAAGCAGCTGGTCGGCGGCGTTGGCCGTCTTCCGGCTGGCTTGCCGGATTGAGGGAGCGGGGCGGGTCATGACAGCGTTTGCTTAGCCGGGCCGCGCGGACGGCGGGTGACGGCGCGGCGGCGCCAGATGCGGGGCAGGGCGTCGGGCCGCAGGCGTCGGTGCTCGATGTTGCCCCAGCGGTCCACCTTGCGGAACACCGGGCCGAACCGCGTGTCCGAGCTGCGCAGCCAGTCTTCCAAAGCGCGAACCGGACAGGCAGGCGAGGCCATGCGGGAAAGGGCCACCCCCTCCCCAACGCCGGACCCGGCCAGTTCGGCCCCTGCTGCGGTGAAGCGGACGTGCTCGTGGTCGAGGGCGAGCAGCCGCTTGGCGTCGAGCCCGGCCGCGGCCAGCAGCAGCAAGGCGCGGTCGCGCAGGCCGGCGAGGTCGCCTGGGCAGCGCGCGGCCATGCGGGCCAGCTGCGCCGGGCCGGGCGGCGCCCGTCGCCGGAC
>CAXTUQ010000537.1:0-4330 GCA_964247405.1 uncultured Acetobacteraceae bacterium | reverse complement strand
GTCCCCGCGCGTTCCGGCCGGAGACCGCCCATGCACCCCCACCCGCGGCTGAGCCGCCGTTCCGCCCTCGCCCTCGGCCTGGAAGCCATCCCGGGCCGCCGTGCCCGCGCCGCCATGCCGGCCATCACCGATGCCCTCGGCCGCACGATCATTCTGAAAGCGCCCGCCGAGCGCATCGTGCTCGGCTTCAACTACGAGGAGTTCACCGCGGTCGCCGGCCCGGCCGGCTGGGACCGCGTGGTGGGGTTCGCCAAGACGTTATGGTCCGACTGGCGGCCGTCCGTGTTCAAACGCTACCTCGTGCCGATCCCGCGGCTCGCCGCCTTGCCGGATGTCGGCAACACGGAGGACAACACGTTCAGCCTGGAGCGCGTGCTGTCGCTCCGGCCCGACCTCTTCGTCATGGCGGAATGGTCGTTCAAGGTGCTGGCCGAACAGGTCCGGCAGCTTGAGGCGCTTGGCGTCCCGGTGATGGTGATCGACTACAACGCCGAGATCCCGGAACGGCACGTCGCCAGCACCCTCGCCTTGGGGGGCGCCACGGGCAACGAGGAGCGTGCCCGGACCCTGGCCGCGCTTTACGCGGACAAGCTGGCCGATGTGCGCCGCCGGGTTGCGGACGCGCCCACACGGCCGAAGGTCTATGTCGAGCTGGGCCAGGGCGGCGCGGGCGTGGTGGGCAACACTTACTGGAAGGGCATGTGGGGCCGGCTGCTGGAGTTCGCCGGCGCCGACAACATTGCTGCCAACCACCTGCCCGGCGCCGGCGCCTGGGGGCCGCTCGACCCCGAATACGTGCTGGCGGCCAACCCGGACGCGGTGTTCATCGCCGGCTCGTCCTGGGCCGGGCGGCCCAACGCGGTGCTGACCGGCTTCGATGCCGACCTCGCCACGACGCGCGCCCGCCTGGCGCCCTACGCCAAGCGGCAGGGCTGGGCCGGGCTGAACGCCGTGCGCAACGGCCAGGTGTTCGCGGTGGAGCATGGGCTGTGCCGCGCCCTGTTCGACTACACGGCCACGCAATGCATCGCCAAGGCCATCTTCCCCGACCGCTGCGCCGACCTGGACCCGGTGGCCGAGCTGCGCCGCTACCACGAGCAGTTCCTGCCCGTGGCGTTCGACGGCACCTGGATGGCGCGGCTGACCCCGGCGGGGGCGTGAGCGCTCCAGCGGCGACGCCCGCGATGCCCGACGCCGTCCGCCTGTGGCGTGCCGCCAACGTTCGGCGGATGGCGGCCTCCGCGCTCGGCGGCGGGCTGCTGCTGGCGAGCTTCGCGGCCGACCTGGCGACCGGCCCGGCCACCCTGCCCATCCCGGACGTGCTGCGGTCGCTCGCCGGCCAGGGCGGCGACCCGATGCTGGACGCCATCGTCCATACCCTGCGGCTGCCCATCGCGCTGATGGCGGCCGTGGTGGGCGCGGCGCTGGGCCTGTCCGGGGCGGTGATGCAGACGGTGCTGAACAACGCGCTGGCCAGCAGCTACACGCTCGGCATTTCGGCCGCCGCCGGGTTCGGGGCGGCGCTGGCTATCCTGGCCGGCGCGTTTCTGCCGGTGCCGGAAGCCTGGGCGGTCCCGTCCGCCGCCTTCGCCTTTGCCGGCCTGGCCTGCGCCCTGGTGGCCGGCGTCGGGCGGCTGCGCGGCGCCACGCCCGAGCTGCTGGTGCTGGCCGGCATCGCCTGCCTGTTCCTGTTCCAGGCGCTGCTGTCGCTCTTGCAGTTCCTCGCCTCACCCGAAGCCTTGCAGCAGATCGTGTTCTGGCTGTTCGGCAGCCTGCAGCGGTCCAGCATGGCGAAGGTGGGGATCGTGGCCCTGGTGCTGGGGGCGGTGCTGCCGGCCGTGCTGGCCGATGCCTGGCGGCTCACGGCGCTGCGCCTGGGGGACGAACGCGCCCGGGCGCTGGGCGTGCGGGTGGACGCCTTGCGCCTGCGCTGCTTCATGGCGGTGTCCTTGCTGACTGGGGCGGCGGTGGCGTTCGTCGGCACCATCGGCTTCATCGGCCTGGTCGCGCCGCACATCGCGCGGATGCTGGTCGGCGAGGACCAGCGCCATTTGCTGCCGGCGTCGGCCGTGTTCGGCGCGCTGCTGCTGTCCGCGGCCTCGGTCGCCAGCAAGCTGATCCTGCCCGGCACGGTATTCCCCATCGGCATCGTCACCGCCCTGTTGGGCGTGCCGTTCTTCGGCTGGCTGGTGCTGGTGTCCCGGGGGCGGCCATGATCGTGCGGGCGCAGGGCGTCACCGTGCGCTACGGGCGCCGGGTCGCGGTGGACGGGGTGACGCTGGACGCCCGGCCCGGCGAGGTGCTGGCCATCCTGGGCGCCAACGGCTCCGGCAAGTCGTCGCTTCTGCGGGCGCTGGCCGGAATGCGACCCTGCCAGGGGACGCTTTCCTGGGACGGGCACGCGGCGCCGGGCATCGGGATCGGCTACATGCCACAGGACAACGCGGGTCGCGCGGCGCTGACGGCGTTCGAGGTCGTGCTGCTGGGCCGCCTCCGGTCGCTGGCGTTCCGCGTGGGCGACCGCGACCTCCTCGCGGCGCAGTCCGCGTTGGCGGAGCTGGGCGTCGCTGATCTCGCGGCCCGCCGCATCGGCGAGCTGAGCGGCGGGCAGCGGCAGCTCGTGTTCCTGGCTCAGGTGCTCGCGGCCGACCCGCAGGCGTTGCTGCTGGATGAACCCACCAGCGCGCTCGACATCGCGCACCAGCTCCAGGTGCTCGGCCTGCTGCGCGACGCCACGGCCCGGCGCGGCCTGACCACGGTGGCCGTGCTGCATGACCTGAATGCCGCGGCGCGCTTCGCCGACCGGATCGCGCTGATGCGCGCCGGACGGCTGATCGGGTTGGGACGCCCGGCGGAGGTGCTGATGACCCCCGTGCTGCGCCAAGCCTACGGCGTGGAGGTGTGCGTGCTGGCCGGGCCGGACGGGCACCCCGTGGTGCTGCCCCTGCGGCCCGTGCCTCAGCAGCCTCGCCAGATCAGGCCGGGAACGGGGCCGCCCCTGGCCCAGCCATGACCCGGAACCGCCGGCTTCACGTCCCTCACTCCATGAACAGGACTCACCACCATGCGTCTCGCCCTTGCCGCCGCCCTTGCCCTCGCTCTGTGCGGCCATGTCGGTGCCGCCCAGGCCCACGCCCACCTCCGCATCGCCACGCCCGCAGTGGGCGGCACCGTCCAGGCGTCCCCGCCCGAGGTCGCCATTACCTTCACCGAGGGCGTCGAGCCGCGCTTCAGCACCATCGAGGTGCAGGACGCCGCGGGCCAGCGCGTGGACCGGAACGATGCCCACACGGCGCCCGCCGACAACAAGGTTTTCAGCGTCGGCCTGCCGCAGCTTGCCCCGGGCACCTACACCGTGGTCTGGCACGCGACGGCGGTGGATACCCACAAGACCGAGGGCACGTTCCAGTTCACCATTCGGCCCTAGCCGCCGGTGATCGCCTTGGACGTCGGGGGCGGGCTGCCGCTCGCCCTCGCACGCGGCGCGGCGGTGGCGGTGCTGCTGTCCGCCTTCGGCAGCTTGGTGTTCCGCGCCGTCGTGCTGCCGAAGGTCGCGGCGTGGGCGCCGGAGGCGGCTGAGGCCGCCGGGCCGCTGGACCGCCTGGCGCGGGGCAGCCTGACAGCCGCGGCGGCCTTGCTGCCGGTCTGGGGCTTGCTGCAATCCGCCGACCTGGCGGACGCGGGAGACGACCTGTGCCGGACCACGGCTGCCGTGCCGGACGTGCTGGAAAGCACGGTGTTCGGGCACGTCCTGCTGGCGCAGTTGCTGGCCGTTTTGGCCGCGGCCTGGGCCGTACGGCGCCATCCCCGGACGGCGCTGGGCCTAGCCGCCGCAGCCCTGCTGCTGCAGGCCGGGCACGGCCACGCCTTGTCGATGGAGGGCGGCCCGAGCCTGCTGCTGCTCGCCGGCCTGCTGCACCTCCTGGCGGCTGGCGCCTGGGTTGGCGGGCTGTGGCCGCTGCTCATCGTGGTGCGCGAGATGCCGCCGCGGGTGGGTGCGCTGGCGGCCCGGTGGTTCTCGCCGCGCGGCAAGGCCTGCGTCGCCGGCATGGTGCTGTCGTCCGCCGTGCAGTTCGCCGGGTTGGTCGGCGGGCTGCCGGGCTTGGTCGGCACGGCCTATGGCTGGACCGTGGGCGCGAAGCTCGGCTTGCTCGGCGTGCTGTTCGCCTTTGCGGTGGCCAACCGTTACCGGCTGGCGCCGGCGCTGATGCGGGACGCGCCCGAGGCCGCCCGGCGCCGCCTGCTGCGCGCCATCGCCGTGCAGACCGGCTTCGGCGTGCTGACCGTGCTGGCCGCCGGCGTCTTGTCCAGCCTGCCCCCGGCCGTGCAC
>CAXTUQ010000536.1:0-4335 GCA_964247405.1 uncultured Acetobacteraceae bacterium | reverse complement strand
GGCAAGCTGGCGCAGGTTCGTCTGCCCCTTGCTGAGCACGCGGTCCGCGCCGTCGAGCTGCCGCCGCTCCTCGGCATCCAGGTCCCGCGCCGTCAGCACCACGACGGGGATGTCGCCGCAGCCGGGCCGCAGGCGCAGCTCGTGCAGGAACGCGAACCCGTCCATGACCGGCATGGTCAGGTCGAGCAGGATGAGCTGCGGCGGCGCGTGCGTCACGGCGTCGAGCGCCTCGCGGCCGTCGCCGGCCTCCGAGACCGTCCATCCGTCGCGCTGGAGCACGGTGCGCAGACGGGCGCGGGCGTCGGGGTCGTCGTCCACGACGAGGATGTCGCCGGCCTCGCCGCGGAAGCGTTCCATGACCTCCTTCAAGCGGTCCCACTCGACCGGCTTGAGCACGGTGTCCGCAGCGCCGAGCGACGCGCCGAGGCCCGGCTCGTTGACGAACGTCACCATCACGACCGGGATCACGGCCAGCTCCGGATCGGCCTTGAGCATGCTGAGCACCGACCAGCCGTCCATCTGCGGCATCATCACGTCCAGCAGGATGGCGCGGGGGTGCAGGATGCGGGCCATCTCGATGCCGAGCTTGCCGTCCGGCGCGGTGCGGACGGCAAAGCCCTCGCGTTCCAGGAACCGGCTCAGCAGGTCGCGCTGGGCCGGGTCGTCGTCGATCACCAGGACGAGGTGCTGCCCGGACGCGGCCTCCCCAGTCTTGGCGTCCGCGTGCGCCTCGTCCGGCTCGCCCGCCTGTTCCGGCATCTCGGCCGGCAGGCGGACCGTGAAGGTGGAGCCTTCGCCGTAGGTGCTGGCCACCGTCACGTCGCCGCCCAGCAGGCGGCAGAACGCCCGCGTGATGGCGAGGCCCAACCCGGTGCCGCCGAAGCGGCGGGTCGTCGAAACGTCGGCCTGGGTGAACCGCTCGAACAGCTTGTCCAGTTGCTCCGGCGTCATGCCGATGCCGCTGTCCGCCACGCTGAGCATGACCTCGCCCCCGGCCCGCTCCGCCCGCAGCGTGATCCGGCCGTTCTCGGTGAACTTGGCGGCGTTGCTGACCAGGTTGAACAGGCATTGCCGGAGTTTCACCTGGTCGGTGCGCATCGTGCCCAGGCCCGGCGCCAAGTCGAGCACGACCTCGTTGCCCTTCTGCTGCACCAGCGACCCCACCGTGGAGGCGACGTCGCGCACGAGCGCCTCCACATCGACCTCCTCAGCATACGTCGTCATCCGGTCCGCCTCGATCTTGGACAGGTCCAGCACGTCGTTGATGAGGCTCAGCAGGTGGCGCGCGTTGGACTGGATCTTGCGGACGTCGCCCAGGAGGTGCTGCTCGCCGGTTTCCTCCATCTCCTCCTCGATCATCTCGCTGTAGCCGATGACGGCCGAAAGCGGGGTGCGCAGCTCGTGGCTCATGTTGGCGAGGAACTGGCTCTTGGCGCGGTTCGCGGCCTCGGCCGCGTCCTTGGCGGCGTTCAGCTCCTCCTCCGCATGCTTGCGCTCGGTGATGTCGGTATGGGTGCCGACCCACTCGCGGGTTTCGCCGTCGTCCAGGATCGGCACGCCGCGGGCCGCCATTGTCCGCCACTCGCCGTCCGCCCGGCGCAGGCGATGGTCGATGGCAAACAGGGCATGGTCGGCCACGGCGTGGGTCCAAGCCTCGAGCGTGGCGTCCCGGTCCTCGGGATGGACGGCCTGCAGCCAGCCGAAGCCCTCGTACTCCGACTGCGCCTGGCCGGTGAACGCCGTCCAGCTCACCTGTGGCGGCACAAGCTCGCCCGCAGGCGTCGTCGTCCAGACGATCGCGGCGCTGGTCTCGATCAGGGTGCGGAACCGCTCCTCGCTTTCGCGCAGCCGGCGTTCGGACCGCTTGCGGTAGGTGACGTCGGTGACGACGACGCCGGCTCCGGCGGTGGTCCGCGTCCCGGCTTCCACCGGCAGCGGGAAGAAGCCGAACTGGAACTCGCGCAACAGGGCCGGGTTGACCCGGCTGTGCAGCGCCACCTCGATGTTGGCAAGGGTGCGGCCGGCTTCGAGCACCTCGGCCAGCCGCGGTTCCAGGGTGTCGCGCAAGTCGGGCAGGACGTCCCAAAGGCTGCGGCCCACCGCGACGTCGAGCGCCCGCTCGCTCATGGTCGAAAACGCCCGGTTCATGTGCCGGACGTGCAGGGCCGGGTCGAGGAAGCCCAGCCCGACCGGCGCATTGTCCAGAACGCTTTCAAGCAGGGCCGTGCTGGCGCGCTCCGCCTGGCGACGGCGCACCGCCAGCAAGGCGACCGCTGCGAATGCCGCCAGTATCGCGGCTGCGGCGATCGTCTGCAGCACTGGTCCGAGCCGCGCCTGCGCCCGCTCGGTGCTGTCGATGCGGGCGTGAGCCGTATTCTGGAGCGTGGCCACGGCCGTCCGCACTTCATCCATCGACGCCTTATCCTGCCCGGTGAGGATCAGCGCCATGGCGGCCTCAATCCCCGAGTCCTGTCGTGCGGCGATGACCTGGCTTGCGAATGCCCGCTTGGCCTCGACAAGCCCCGACAAACGCTCGGCCGCCTGCTTGTCCGTTCCGACATCCTTAATTGCGCCGTCCAGGGCGGCGGTCGCCTGCTCATAGGGTTCGAGGTAGGACGGCACCCCCGTCAGGGCGTAGCCGCGCTCCCCGGTCTCAAGGTCCTTCAGGGTGGACAGCAGCCTCTCGGTCGCCACCAGGATGCGGTTCTGCCCAGCCACGGCCTGACGGGCCTGTTGCGCCGAGACCAACGCCCAGGCCGCCACGCCGAGGCCGAGGACCAGCAAAGCGCCCGCCGGGACGCTGAGGGCAGAGTGTTTCGGCAGGAAAGCCGCTAAGCCGCGCAAACGAGGGCCGCGCGTTGCTGGTTCATCCATCACTGAGCACCTTGGACCGAAGCGAGTACTACGCTGGCCTCCGGGCAGCGTTCCTCAAGCAGCGCCATGGAGCGCAAGGGCTTCGGGGAGGTACGGCCGGCTTCGGTCATGCCGGCCTCGGCACCGGCTGCAGCCGGCGGGCCGAGATCGCCCGGGCCAGCGCAACAAGCTCGCCCAACGACAGGACGATGTTTTCCTCATTGCCCTCTGCGCGCAGGGCGCCGAGCAGGGGACTGTCGCCCGCCGCGTGCCAAAGGCAGACGACGACGGCGGCGTTCGGCATCTGCCGCTGGATGCGCCGGAGCAAGTAGCGGATGCCGGATGCGCTGCTTCCTTGCTCCAGCACGGACAAGCAGCACAGCCGGGCGTTGCCGAGATGCGTGGCCTCGCCGCGTCCGGCGCCGAGGGTGGCGTTGGACTCGCAACGCGCGGCGAACCCTGCATCCTGCAGCACCTGCACCGCCATGGTCGCGGCCAGGTCGTCAAGCTGCCCGCGGCCCGGTATGCAGACGACGGCGCCGTCCACCTGCCACTCGGGTGCCGACGCCGCTGCGCGTTGCTGCACGCCGGTGTCGCGTTGGCCCGCTGCGAGCATGGACAGCAAGGTCTCGATTTGGCGGTGGATGGCCTCAAGCCGCTCGAAGGCCAAGGTGTCACGCGACAGGTCCGCCTGTGCCAGGGCCAGGCCGCGCATGGCGACCTGATCATAGTACTGGGCCAGCGACGAGCCGTTGACCGTCCTCCGGGCCTGGGCGACGAGTTCCTTCGAGTGGCCCTCGAGCGCACGCTGGTAGAACGTTTCCGCCGGCTCGAGCGGCGGGCTGTCGCCAAGCATGACCTCGAGGAACGCCAACGCCTCCACGTGCCGCCCGATCACGACCAGGCAGACCGTCAACGGCGTCGCGATCAGCAGCCCGACCGGTCCCCAAAGGAAGGCCCAGAATGCGGCCGAGAGGATCACGGCGATGGGCGACAGCCCGGTGCTGTGGCCATACAGCAAAGGCTCGATGACCTGTCCCATGGCCGTGTCGCTCAGGAGGAACAGTGCAAGAACTACCAGGGCCAGCGACCAGCCCGGCGTGACCGCGAGCGCCAGCAGGAATGGCGGCACCACGGCGATGAAGCTGCCGATGAACGGCACGAACCGCATCAGGCCCGCCAGGATGCCCCACAAAAGCGGGTTGGGCAGGCCCGCGAACCACAAGCCCGCCGCGATGAACGTCGCGAACCCCGAGTTCAGGGCCAACTGGATCAGGAAATAGCGTGACAAGCGGCGGGCCGCGTCGTTCATCGCCAGTATGGTCCGGTGCATGTCCTTCCGGCCGACCAGGCGGACCAGCCGGTCCCGAAGGTCCTCCCGGGACAGCAGCACGAAGATGACGAAGATGATGACGATCCCGACGGAGGCGAGCGGGCTGAGCAGCGGCTGGGCGATGGTGCGGACGACCCCCAGCGCCGCCG
>CAXTUQ010000535.1:0-4354 GCA_964247405.1 uncultured Acetobacteraceae bacterium | reverse complement strand
GCGCGGCTCGACCGGCCCATCGGCGCGTGGCTGCTGTTCCTGCCGGGGCTGTGGGGCCTGCTGCTGGCCGGCGCGCCGGCAGGACGGACAGCCTGGCTCACGGCGCTCTTCCTCGCGGGCAGCGTGGCCATGCGGGGGGCCGGGTGCGTCGTCAACGACATGTGGGACCGCGACATGGACCGCCGGGTGACGCGCACCGCCGGGCGGCCGCTGGCGAGCGGGGCGCTGCGGATGCGGCAGGCGGCTGGGTTCCTCCTCGTGCTGCTCGGCGTGGGCCTGCTGATCCTGCTGCAACTGAACGGCCCGGCGCGGGCGCTGGGCGTCGGCTCGCTGGTGCTGGTGGCGCTCTACCCCGGGGCCAAGCGGGTGACGTGGTGGCCGCAGGCGATGCTGGGCATCACGTTCAGTTGGGGCGCGCCGATGGGCTACGCCGCGGCGTCCGGGCGGCTCGACGGGGCGGCGCTCGCGCTGTACGCGGCGGCGTTCACGTGGATTCTTGGCTACGACACCATCTACGCCCATCAGGACCGGGAGGACGACGCGCTGATCGGCGTGCGCAGCACGGCGCGGCTGTTCGCCGGGCAAACCCGGCCATTCCTTGCGGCGTGCTACGCGGCGACGGTGGGGCTGCTGGCCGTCGCGGGCTGGGTCGCCGGGTTGGGGACCGGGTTCTTTCTCGCCCTCCTGCTGCCGGCGGCGCTGCTGGCGTGGCAGGTGGCGACGCTCGACATCGACGACCCCGCCGGCTGCTCGCGGCGCTTCCACCTGAACCGGGAAACCGGGCTGCTGGTCGCCGCCGCGATCCTGGTGGGGCGGCTATGACGCTGCTCCGGCAGTTCCTGGCGTACTACCGCCCGCACCGCCGCCTGCTGCTGCTCGACTTCGGCTGCGCCGCGATCTCCGGCGTGCTGGAACTCGGCTTCCCCATGGCGGTGCGCGCCTTCATCGACCGCCTGCTGCCGCAGGGCGACCTCCCGTGGATCTTGGCCGCCATCGCCGCCCTGCTCGCGGTGTACGTGCTGAACGGCGGCCTCACCGCGGTCATCAACTACTGGGGCCACGTGCTGGGCATCAGCATCGAGACGGAGCTGCGCCGCCGCGCCTTCGACCACCTGCAGAAGCTCTCCTTCCGCTTCTTCGACAACCAGAAGACCGGCCACCTGGTCAGCCGCCTGACCACCGATCTGGTCGATGTGGGCGAGGTCGCGCACCACGGCCCCGAGGACCTCATCATCGCCCTGCTGACCTTCCTCGGCGCCTTTGCGCTGATGGTGCAGATCAGCCTGCCGCTGGCGCTCGTCGCCGCGCTGGTGGTGCCGCTCGCCATGGGCATCGTGGCCCACTACGGCGGGCGCATGGACCGGAGCTGGCAGGCGCAGTTCCGCCGCATCGCCGGGTTCAACGCCCGCATCGAGGAGAACGTCGGCGGCGTCCGCGTCGTCCAGGCCTTCGCCAACGAGGAGCACGAGCGCGCCCTGTTCGCCACCGAGAACGCCAGCTACCAGGCGGAGAAGCTGCGCGCCTACGCGGCGATGGCGGTGAGCCTCGCGCTCAACTACCTTGGCATGAGGCTGGTGCAGATCGTCGTCATGCTGGCGGGCACGGCGTTCATCGTGCGCGGCGGGCTGTCCATCGGCGACTTCGTGGCGTTCCTGCTGCTGGTCGGCGTGTTCTACCGCCCGCTCGACAAGATCAGCGCGGTAATCGAGACCTATCCCCGCGGCATCGCCGGCTTCCGCCGCTACCTGGAGTTCCTGGCCATCGCGCCGGACATCGCCGACCGCCCGGACGCGGTCGCGGCGCCCCCGCTGCGCGGCGACGTGCGCTACGACCATGTGACCTTCGGCTACGAGCCGGGCCGCCCGGTGCTGCGGGACATCAGCCTCGACATCCGCGCGGGCGAGACGGTGGCGCTGGTCGGGCCGTCCGGCGCCGGCAAGACCACGCTCTGCTCCCTGCTGCCCCGCTTCTACGAGGTGGAGGCGGGCGCGATCACGGTGGACGGCATCGACATCCGTGCCATGACCCGCGCCTCGCTCCGCCGGCAGATCGGCATCGTGCAGCAGGACGTTTTCCTGTTCGCCGGGTCCTTGCGCGACAACATCGCCTATGGCCGGCTCGGCGCGGATGCCGCCGCGGTCCGCGACGCCGCGCATCGCGCCCGGCTTGGCGACCTGATCGACAGCCTGCCGGAGGGCCTCGACACCGCCATCGGGGAGCGCGGCGTGAAACTGTCCGGCGGGCAGAAGCAGCGGCTCGCCATCGCCCGCATCTTCCTGAAGAACCCGCCGCTTCTGATCCTCGACGAGGCGACCTCCGCGCTGGACAGCGAAACCGAGCGCGCCATCCAGCAGGCGCTTGCCGAGCTGTCCGCGGGCCGCACCACCCTGGTCATCGCCCACCGCCTGGCCACCATCCGCAACGCCGACCGCATCGTGGTCGTGACGGAAGCCGGCATCGCCGAGCAGGGATCGCATGACCAGCTCATGGCGGCGCGCGGCGCCTACTGGCGGCTGCATGACGCGCAGTTCGGCACCTTGGCCGCAGAGTGACCCCAAAGAAGTGACCCCAACCGCCGCCCGCACGTTCATCAAAACGCACACCGCGCTTACCTGCGCCCCGCTGGTGCCCGAGATCGCGCTGCACCTCGCCACCGAGATCACCCCGATCTGGCAGGCGAGCGAGACCTGGCTGCAGCAGAAGAACATCGAGCCGCCGTTCTGGGCCTTCGCCTGGCCCGGCGGCCAAGCGCTGGCCCGGCATGCGCTGGACCACCCGGCGCTGATCCGCGGACGCCGGGTGCTCGACTTCGCCGCCGGGTGCGGCATCGCCGCCATCGCCTGCGCCATGGCCGGCACGGCGTTGGTGGAGGCCGCAGAGATCGACCCCCTCGCGACCGCGGCCACGCTCGCCAACGCGCAGGCCAACGGCGTGACGGTGGAAGCGCAGACCGGCGACGTGGTGGGCCAGCCCTGCCGATGGGACCTGATCCTGTGCGGCGACGTGTGCTACGAGGCGCCGATGACGCGTCATATCCTGCCCTGGCTCCGGCAGATGGCGCAGGCCTGCGAGGTCTGGATCGCCGACCCCGGACGCGCCTACCTGCCCCGGGACGGCCTCGCGCCGCTGGGCGAGTACCCCGTGCCGACCTCCCTCGAGCTGGAGGATCGCGCCTTGCGGCCCACCCGGCTTTACCGGTTGTCGTAGGGCCGCTGATACTGCCCAGACGGCGGCAGGGATTGCCGCGGCGGAGCGCGGTCGTCGTCGTAGGAGCGGTCCGGGTCGCCGCGCCGGCGGTCCTGGTTCTGGTTGTAGCGCGGCCGGTCGTCAGCCCGACGCCGGTCGTCGTCGCCGCCACCGCGCTGCTGCGCATCGCGCCGGCCCTGCTCGTAGATCGCGCGGTCGCGGTCCGACTGGCCTTGGGGCTGCTGCTGCTGACCCGGCAGGACCTGCTGCAGCAGCCGCCCGGCGTCGTTCAGGCTTTGCGCCGCCGCCGGTCCCGCCAACGCCGCGCCGACCGCCGCCGCTATCCATAGCTTGCGCATCAGATCCTCCCCTTCGTCCTGGGGCAACGCCGCCGGGCGCCTAAAGGTTCGCCCGGCGCCTCAGCAGCCCACCCGTCCCCTTCGATGTTTGGCGGCCAACGCCGCAGGGCGGTGTCCGGCGGCTAACGCCGCGCGGGCTGCCCCTCGTCGAGGCCGCTTTCCCGTCGGCGGTACAGCTCCACCTGGCTGAGGCCCTGCTCGCGGGCCACGCGCTCGCGCTCCGCGTCGCTTTGCACGGGTTTGCTTTGGGCCGGCTGATGCGTGTCCGGCAGGACTCGCGGCGCCGGCTGCCGCGCCGTGCTGCTCGGGCTTTGAGCCGCTGCCGGTCCCGCCAGCGCCGCGCCGACCGCCGCCATTGCCAAGAACTTGCGCATGGAACCCTCCTCGTTGCGAAACTGCAACGCAGGGAACGCCCGCGGGTTCGCCCGGTCCCCTCAGCGCGCCATCATCACCGGCAAGGTCGCGTTCTCCAGCACATGCCGGGTGACGCCGCCAAGGATCAGTTGCCGCAGCCGCGAATGGCTGTAGGCGCCCATGGCCAGCAAATCCGCGCCGAACTCCCGCGCCGCCGCCAACATGCCGCGCCCCACGTCGCGGTCCATCGGGCGGAACTGCGCGATCTCCGGCCGGATTCCGTGCAGCGCGAGGTAGCCGAGCAAGTCCGCCGCCCCCGGCCCCCGCCGCTGGTACTCGTCGGCCGAGAGCACCCGCACCGCCTCCGCCCGCTGCATCCAGGGAATCGCGGCGTGCACGGCGGCGGCGCTCTCCGCCGTGCCCTTCCACGCGACGCAGATGCGGGTGCCCATCGC
>CAXTUQ010000534.1:0-4362 GCA_964247405.1 uncultured Acetobacteraceae bacterium | reverse complement strand
TATATTCGGACCGCCCGCGGGCTGGCCGGCCGCCGTGGACAGCGCAAGCGTCGCGGCCCGCTTCGCGCCGGAGGTGGCGCGGGCGGCGGCGGATGGGGACGACGCGGCCCGGACGGTCCTGCGCGATGCCGCCGAACACCTGGCCGCGACGGCCCGGAGCGCCGCGTCCGCGCTCCCGCCAGGCACCCGGTGCGCGGTGGTCGGCGGCTTGGTGCGGCTTGGCGCTCCGCTCATGGACCGGCTGGAGCGTTTGCTGGGCGAGGCTGGATTGCAGCTCGTGCCCGCGCAGGGTACGGCGCTCGACGGCGCGCGCCTGCTCGCCGCCGGAACGCATTGGCCGCACGAGGCGCATGTCATGCGCTGCCGCCCGTCAGGCCGCAGACTGGCATGAGCCTTGCAGCGCCGCCTGCTTTGCTTTCAACTCGCCGTCAGTCCTCCGAGACGAAGGAGATCAGAATGGGTATCCCGAAGCTGCTGCTTACGGTCGGCCTCGCCATTGGGCTGGCGACCGGCATCGGCTCGCACCAAGCAGAGGCGAAGGACTGGAAAACCATCCGCTTCGGCATGGACGCGAGCTACGCGCCGTTCGAGAGCGTGAACCAGAAGGGCGAGATCGTCGGGTTCGAGGTGGATTATGCCAAGGCGATCTGCGCCAAGCTGGAAGCCACCTGCACATTCCAGAACCAGGACTGGGACGGCATCATCCCGTCGCTGCTGTCCAACAAGTTCGACGTGATCGTCTCTTCCATGAACATCACGGACGCGCGGAAGGCCAAGGTGATCTTCTCCGACGTGTACTACGCGACGCCGCCCGTCTGGGTCGGCCAGGCCAGCGAGAAGTCCGCCGACATCAGCCCGGCGGCGCTCAAGGGCAAGTCCATCGGCACCCAGTCCTCCACGATCCACGCCAACTTCCTGGAGAAGTTCTACCCGGATTCCGACATCAAGCTATATCCGACCCAGGACGAGCCGAATCTCGACCTGGCCAGCGGCCGGCTGGACTACGTGATGGGCGACGTGCTGGTGGAGCAGGACTTCGTCAAGAACAAGGGCAACGGCTGCTGCACGATCCTGTCGGAGGTCAAGCGGGTGCCGGGCATCCACGGGCCGGGCGTGGGCGCCGCCTTCCGCCCGGACGACACCGACCTGCAATCCCTGTTCAACAAGGCCATCGCCGAGCTGGACGCGGACGGGACCTACACGACGCTTGAGAAGAAGTACTTCACCATCGACATCCGTGGAAAGTAAGCGGCCATGAACGCGGCCGGCCTGCTGTTCGGGCCGGACGGCTGGGGGGCGCTGCTGCTGCGTGGCGCCCTCGTCACCGTGGCGCTGGCGCTGGCGGCGGTGCCGTTCGGCTTCGGCGGCGGGCTTGTGCTGGCGGGGCTGAAGCTGTCGCGCTGGCGGTGGGTGCGGGCGGTGTCGGAGGCCTACACGACGTTTTTCCGCGGCATCCCGGACCTCCTCGCGTTGTTCATCGTGTACTTCGGGCTGCAATCCCTGCTGGACCATGCGCGGGATGCGTTCGGGCTGACATCGCGCCTGGAGCTGAGCGCCTTTGTCGCCGGGGTGATCGCGCTGTCTGTCGTGGTGGCCGCCTATTCCGGCGAGGTCTGGGTGGCGGCGCTGCAAACGGTGCCGCCGGGCCAGGTCGAGGCCGCGCGCTCGCTCGGGCTGGACCGCAAGCGCGCCTTCTTCCTGATCGTGCTGCCGCAACTGGGGCGGGTCGCCTTGCCCGGCCTCGGCAACGTTTGGACGGTCTTGCTGAAAGACACGTCGCTGATCTCCACGCTCGCAGTCACGGACCTGCTGCGGGCGGCGTCGGAGGCCAGCAAGAACACGACGCGGCCGATCCTGTTCTACGGCGCGGCCGCTTGCATCTACCTCGTGTTCAGCCTCGCCTCCAACGCCGGGCAGGCGGCGCTGGAGCGCCGGGCCAACCGGGGCGTCGCCTGATGGACGCGCTGCACGGCCTGCTCGGCTTCGTGTTCAACGCGGAGCTGCTGTCGCAATATGGTGGGCGGCTGCTCGCCGGCGTCCGGGTCACGGCGGAGGTCGTGCTGCTGTCGTGCAG
This sequence comes from uncultured Acetobacteraceae bacterium, assembly GCA_964247405.1. Taxonomy (GTDB): domain Bacteria; phylum Pseudomonadota; class Alphaproteobacteria; order Acetobacterales; family Acetobacteraceae; genus CAHJXG01. The sequence continues at coordinate 2,288 of CAXTUQ010000534.1, read as the reverse complement.
CATCGGTTTCGTCTTGGCCTACCCGATCTGCCGCGCCCGCATGTCGCGCAACCCGCTGCTGCGGGGTCCGGCTTCCGGATACATCGCCGTGTTCCGCGGCACGCCGCTGCTGTGCCAGCTTTACCTGGTGTACTACGGCGCGGGGGAGGTCCGGCCCTGGCTGACCGGCGCCGGGCTTTGGTGGTTCTTCCGCGACGCGTTCTACTGCTGCATCCTGGCCTTCTCGCTGAACACCGCGGCCTATCAGGCCGAGATCCTGCGCGGCGCGCTCGGCTCCGTCGCCCGGGGTCAGCGGGAAGCGGCGGCGGCGCTCGGCCTTTCGCCGTACCGTGTGGCGCGGCACGTCGTCTGGCCGCAGGCGTTCCTGGCGGCGCTGCGCCCGCTCGGCAACGAGCTGATCCTGGTCATCAAGGCCAGCGCGCTGGCGGCCATCGTCACTTTGCTGGACCTGATGGGGCAGACCCGGCTCATCTTTGCCCGCACCTTCGACTTCTCGGTCTATCTCTACGCGGCGCTGATCTACCTCGCCGCAACCGAGGGCATCCGCCGTCTGTGGAACCGGATGGAGCGCGCCGCCTCCAGGCACGTGCGGCAGGTCGAGCCGCCGAAGGCCATCCCTGCGCGCCGCGGCGGGCTGCCCATCCGCTCCGCCGAGTATGTGCCGCCGGGGTAGCGGGCCTCAAGACGCCGGGACGCAGCCGCCCTGCAGCATGTTGACGACCTGGATCGCGGCCGTGGCACGGTTCTCAACACCGATCTTGGCGAACACCTGCTCCAGATGCTTGTTCACCGTGCGCGGGCTGAGGCCCAGGATGTCGCCGATGTCGCGGTTCGTCTTGCCGCGGCTGACCCACAGCAGCACCTCGGCCTCCCGCGCCGTCAGCTTCAGCCGGTGGCGGAGCACCTGCTCGTCCGCGGCCTGATCGACGCTGACCAGCCGCAGCAGGATCTCGTCGGCGCTGATCCGCCCGACATAGGAGGCTTCGAGCACCCGGCCGGTCCGGGGCGCCGCGAACGCCAAGGGCCGGCAGCGGTCCGGACGCGCGGCGCAGGCCAGCCCCCAGGACACGACGGCCTCGGGCAAGGCACGGATCGGCGGCCCGGCATCCGCCGCCGCCTCCCCGGCGCCAAGCCACACCCCGGCCTGCGGCGTGGACCAGACCAGCTCCCCGCCGCGGCTGATCGCGAGGAGAAAGCGGCCCGTGGTGTCGAGCGCGGCCTGCGCGCTCCGGGTCAGGCGCGCGTTGGCCAGGTGCACGCCGACCCGCGCGACCAGCTCCGCCGGGGCGACGGGCTTGGTCAGGTAATCGACCCCGCCGGCGTCAAGCGCGCGCACGACGTGCTCGGTCTCGGTCAGCCCGGTCATGAACACCACGGGCACGCTGGCGTTCATGGGCCGGCGCTTCAGGCGCTCGCAGGTGGCGAAGCCGTCCAGACCCGGCATCACCGCGTCCATCAGCACGATGTCGGGCGTCACCCGCTCCATCAGCGCCAGCGCGGCGGCGCCCGACTGGGCCAGCAGCACCGTGTAGCCCGCCGCTTCCAGCGCGGCGCTGAGCATGCCGAGCGTGCCGGGCGAGTCGTCCACCACCAGGACGATGCTGGCCGGGCGCTCCGGGACGGTCATGGCGGGGACCCCGCCTCCATGCGGTCAAGCTCGGCCATGAACTCGTCGAGCCGGAACTGGGCCACCAGGGTCCGCAACGCGGCGAGGGCCTGCGCCGCCGGGGGGTCCTCGGCCGCCATCTCGTCCAGCCGGGTGCGGATGCCGCGGACGTAGCCGATAAGGGCCAGGTCGCGCAGTTGCGCCGCCTGCGCCGGCCGGAGCGCTGCGGCCGGCCTGCTGTCCGCCGCCGCCTCGGCCGGCGTGGACGCAGGAACGGGGACAGGCAGGTCGGTCCAGCGCAGCCCCAGCCTTGCCGCGATGATGTCGAGCAGCACGGCGAAATCGACGGGCTTGGGGATGACCGCGTCGTGGTGTGCCCCCTCGCCCGGCGGACGGCGCAGTTCGCCGGCATTGGCGGACACGATCACGATGGGCGCCGTCCGGTGCCCGGCGGCGCGGAGACGCTCGGCCAGTTCCCACCCGTCCATCCCGGGCATGGCAAGGTCGATCAGGAACAGGTCCGCCCTGCACCGCGCCGCCAGCAGCAGGCAGTCCGCGCCGCTTTCGGCGGTGAGCACGGCGAAGCCGAGCGGGGCCAGCGCCTCCTCCAGCAAAACGCGGTGCACCGGGTTGTCGTCCACCACGGCGACCGTGCGCCGCGGCCCGGCATAGCCGCCGATGG
>CAXTUQ010000533.1:0-4381 GCA_964247405.1 uncultured Acetobacteraceae bacterium | reverse complement strand
CGGCCGGGCGCTGCACGCGCTGATCGGATACACCGACCGCCCGGCGGGGATGCAGCTTGCGGTCTATGCCCTGGTGCTCGCGGCGTTGCTGGCCGCTGGCCGGGGGGCGTCGCGGCCCGCCGCGGCGTCGCCCCGCGCCCGCGTGCCATATCGTGTTTGACGCCAGCAGCCGCCCGGGCGCAAAGAAGGCGCGGCGCCTGGACCAATCGGGCGCCGGAGACCGGAGTGTGCGATTGCGCGATCTGGCGCGGCAGGGTGGCTTGAAGCCGAGGGCTGCCCGTGCGGCAAAGGCGATGACCCCGCAGTTCCAGCCGGCGGGACAGAGCATCGAGCGGCTGTGCGTGGAGCACGGGCTGAAGATGACCGGGCAGCGCCGGGTCATCGCCCGTGTGCTGTCGGAAGCCGAGGACCACCCGGACGTCGAGGAGCTGTACCGCCGCGCCGTGCAGCTCGACTCCCACATCTCGATCGCCACCGTCTATCGCACGGTGCGGCTGTTCGAGGAGAAGGGCATCCTGCACCGCCGCGACTTCGGCAACGGGCGCTCCCGCTACGAGCCGACCGACCACGGCCAGCACCACCATTTGATCGACGTGGAAACCGGCCACGTCCTGGAGTTCAAGAACGCCGAGCACGAGAAGCTGATCCGCTCGATTGCGGAGCAGCTCGGGTTCGACCTCATCTCGATGCGCCTCGAACTGTTCGGCAAGCGGCGCGCGCCCTGACGCGGCCTCCGGGGAGGCGCTGATGCTCGACCTGCCCAATGCTTGATCTAATCGTGCGCCACGCCACCGTCCTCGACGGCACGGCGCTGCGCCGATGCGACATCGGCATCGCGGCGGGGCGGATCGCAGCCATCGAACCCGCGCTGCCCGGCGGCGGCCCGGAGCTCGACGCCGAGCACGCGCTGGTCGTCCCCGGCCTGATCGAGACGCACCTCCACCTCGATAAGACCTGCATCCTGGACCGCTGCCGCGCCGAGGACGGCACGCTGGCCGAAGCGGTGCGGGAAACCGCCGCGGCCAAGCGGAGCTTCACCGCGGAGGACGTTTACGCCCGCGGGCGCCGCACGCTGGAACGCTGCATCGCCCACGGCACCATGCACGTCCGTACCCACGTCGAGCTGGACCCCGGCATCGGCATGACCGGCTTCGAGGGCGTGCACCAGTTGGCGCGGGATTACGCCTGGGCGGTGGACATGCAGATGTGCGCCTTTCCGCAGGAGGGCCTGCTGAACAATCCGGGCACCGAGGCCCTGCTGACGGAGGCGCTGCGGCAAGGCGCGCAGGTGCTGGGCGCCGTGCCCTACACCGACAGCGACCCGCGTGGGCAGATCGACCGCGTCTTCGCGCTGGCCCGGGAGTTCGACGTCGACATCGACATGCACCTCGACCTCGCCGAAACCACGGACGGCATGCAGATCGAGTACGTATGCCGCAAGACCGAGGAGCATGGCTGGGGCGGCCGGGTCGCGGTGGGCCACGCGACGCAGCTTTCGCTGGTGCCGCGGGCGCGGTACGACGCCATCGCGGCGCAACTGGCGCGCGCCGGGGTGGCGGTCACGATCCTGCCGGCCACCGACCTGTACCTGATGGGCCGCAGCCACGGCCACGCCGTGCCGCGCGGCGTGGTGCCGGCGGAGCCGCTGCGGCGGGCCGGGGTGACGTGCTCGCTCGCGACCAACAACGTGCTGAACCCGTTCACGCCGTATGGCGACGGGTCGCTGATCCGGATCGCCAACCTTTACGCCAACGTCTGCCACGTCGCGCGCCCGGCGGAGCTGGCGGGGTGCCTCGACATGGTCACGGGGTCGGCGGCGCGGCTGCTGCGGCTGCCGGGCTACGGCGTCGCCGTGGGCTTTGCTGCGGACCTGGTGGCCATCGACGCGGCGGACCCGGCCCACGCCGTCGCCACGGTCGCGCAGACGCTTTGGGGCTTGAAGGGCGGACGGCGCAGCTTCACCCGGCCCCGGGCGGCCCTCCACCGGCCATAATTGCGTTCACGTTTTCGCAGGTGCGAAAAACCTGCCGGCTACTTTGGTGCTGTGTGTGCTCGCTTCCACTGACGGGCACAATTGTATGGATTCGCACACTTTACTTTGGCTGACGACGTTCATCATGACCGGCGGCGGCCTGTTTATTCTGCTGACCGGCAAGCGGCGCACGCCGGCCGAGGAACTGCACACGGTGCTGCACGGCATCGTGCCGTTGATCGCCGCCTGCTCTTACTTTGCGATGGCCAACGGCCAGGGCGGGGTCATCCTGGCAGCGGATGCGGCCGCGGCTGCAGCCGGCGCCGGGCGCATCTTCTACTTCGCCCGCTACATCGACTGGACCTTCACCACGCCGCTGCTTCTGGTGACGCTGTCCATGACGGCCATGCATGCCGGGGAGAAGCGCGCCGGGGCGATTGCTGGCGTGGTGCTGGCCGACCTCATGATGATCCTGACGGCGTTCTTCTTTGGCGCGTCGGAGGTGGCCTGGATCAAGTGGACCTGGTTCATCATTTCCTGCGTGGCCTTCCTGGGCGTGTACTACGTCATCTGGGTTTCGCAGATGCAGGCCAACGCGCTGGAGCGGGACGACGTGCAAGCGAACTACCGCCGCAACGCCACCATCTTGTCGGTTCTGTGGCTGATTTACCCGATCATCCTGGCCGTGGCGCCTGACGGCCTCAACTGGGTCGGCGACACCGCCAGCGTCTTGGGCATCGCCATCCTTGATGTGATTTCCAAAGTCGTTTACGGGGTGATGACCGTGGCATCTGACTCCAAAATGACCGAGCGCGACCTGGCGGAATCCGGCCGTCCGGCGCCGTTGCGCAAGGCCGCCTGACCCCATGACCCCGGTCGCAGGATGGGCCGGGGCCGGGCCGGCGGACCGTCCAAGCCCGATGGCCTGGACGGTCCTGTTGGCCGGGGCGGCGCTGATGCTCAGCGCCGCCTTGCCGCCCGGCACCCAATATGCCTGCGCGCTGGCCGCAATCATCGTGCTCGGCGTGCCGCATGGCGCGTTGGATGGCGAGGCCGCTCGGACCGTCCTGCGCCCGCGGTTTGGCCGGGCCTGGTTCCCCATATTCTCCATTCCTTACCTCGGCCTGTCCGCCCTTGTGCTCCTAGCCTGGCGCTGGATGCCGGGGCTGACATTGGCCGGGTTCCTGGCGGCCTCGGTCTGGCACTTCGGCATGGAGGATGCGGAGGACGGCAATGGGCTTGAGGTGATCGGGCGGGGCGGCTTGCCCATCGCGATGCCGATGCTGGTCCATTCGGAAGCGACCGCCGCCGTGTTCCAAACGGTCGCCGGGACGCCCTTGCCGCAATTGCCGGAATGGCTATGGGCGGCAGCGATGGCTTGGCTCGCCCTGGCCCTCGTGTGGACCGGCCAAGCGGCGTCGCGTCGGCAGGGGCGGCTGTTGGCCGTGCCGGGCCTGCTCGCCGGGCTGTTCGTTGTGCTGCCGCCGCTGACAGCCTTCGCGATCTACTTCGTGGGCGTGCACGCGCCGGCGCACACCGCGGCGCTGATCCGCAACCCGGTGCGTGCCCCCCGGGTCAGCGGCAACCGAAGCGCGGCCCTGCTGGCCTTGCCGATCACCGTCTTGACGCTGCTGATCGGCGCGGCGCTGTGGCCGCTCTACGGCGGCGCGGCCCCGGACCGTCTGCTCGCGCTGACCATCCAAGGCCTCGCCGCGCTCACCCTGCCGCACATGCTGCTGGACGCCGGCCTGGCCCGGCGTGAACGCCGGGCCTCCGCGCCCGCGTAACCGTCCGGGGCGTCAGCCCTGCAAGGCGCGGACCATGGTGCTGCCGAGCGCCGCCGGGCTTTCGGCGACATGGATGCCGGCCTGGCGCATCGCCTCGAACTTGGCCTCCGCCGTGTCCTTGCCGCCGCTGATCACGGCGCCGGCGTGCCCCATACGGCGGCCCGGCGGCGCGGTGGCGCCGGCGATGAAGCCGACCACGGGCTTCTTCACCGTGCTGCGTGCGACGAACTCGGCGGCGTCGATCTCGCTCTGGCCGCCGATCTCGCCGATCATGATGATGCTCTGGGTTTCGGGGTCGGCCAGGAACATTTCCAAGACCTCGATGAAGTCGGTGCCCTTCACCGGGTCGCCGCCGATGCCCACGCAGGTGCTTTGCCCCAGCCCGGCCGCCGTCGTCTGGCTCACCGCCTCGTAGGTCAGCGTGCCGCTGCGGCTGACGATGCCGACGGTGCCGCGGCGGTGGATGTGGCCCGGCATGATGCCGATCTTGCAGGCCTCCGGCGTGATGACGCCGGGGCAGTTGGGGCCGATCAGGCGGGACGCTGAGCCGGACAGCGCCCGTTTCACCCGCACCATGTCCAGCACCGGGATGCCCTCGGTGATGCACACCACGAGCGGGAGG
>CAXTUQ010000532.1:0-4388 GCA_964247405.1 uncultured Acetobacteraceae bacterium | reverse complement strand
GGGGGCGGATTTACGGCACGCTGCTGGGCGGGCAGACGGCGCTGGCGTACTTGGCCTTCGTCCTGGTGCCGGTCAGCGCCTATGGCATGAACCGCACCCGCTTCGGCCTGCGGCTGCGCGCCTGCGGGGAGCACCCGGCGGCAGCCGACACCGCCGGGGTGTCCGTGGCCCGGCTCCGCTACGCCGCGGTGCTGATCGCCTCCGTGCTGTGCGGGATCGCCGGGGCGTCGGTCGCGACGGCGCAGGGGGCGGGGTTCCAGCGTGACATGATCTCCGGGCGCGGCTTCATCGCGTTGGCGGCCATGATCCTGGGCGGCTGGCGGCCTTGGCCGATCCTCTTGGCCTGCCTGGGATTCGGGCTGCTGGACGCGGCAGCGATCCGGCTGCAGGGGGTGGCGATGCCGGGGATCGGCCAGTTCCCGGTACAGGGGTTGCAGGCGCTGCCTTATGGGTTGACGGTCGTGCTGCTGGCTGGGTTCGTTGGACGGACTGTGCCGCCTCGGGCGAGCGGGGTGCCTTATGTAAAGGAGCGTTGATTGTGGCAAAGCAACGGGCCTTTTAACTGATCGCGTCCAACCCATTGCGGTTCTTTGATGATCACACTGGTGATTGTATGCGGAGAATACCTTGAGTAATCTCCGCATCAAATGCAGGGAATAACGTATATCCACCAGCGGCCGGAGTGGCCGGCATTCCGCTGGGATGGTGCAGCCATCGCAAATCAACTCGCTGCTGTCCGGCACCGCCAAGGACGCTTGCTGGGTCGAATGGAGGCGCTCGGGTTTGGCTTGCGCGCTGAAGCAACGCTTCAAATCTTGACGCAGGACGCCCTCAAGACAAGCGAGATCGAGGGGGACGTGCTCGACCGCGAGCAGGTCCGCTCCTCATTGGCAAGGCGCTTGGGCCTGAAGACAGCCGGCATCGCGCCAACCGACCGGAGGGCCGAAGCGATCGCCGCGGTCGTGCTCGATGCGACACAGAACTTCGCACAGCCTTTGACGACGGACAGGCTGTTTTTTTGGCACAGATCGCTTTTTCCGGAGGGTGGCGGACGCTGGAACCCGATCACGGTCGGGGCTTGGCGGACCGAGGGACGCATGATCGTCGCCTCGGGACCGCCGGACCGTGAGGTGGTCCACTTTGAGGCGCCTGCGGCAAGCCGGGTGCCTGCCGAGATGGCCCGGTTCCTGACCTGGTTCGAGGACAAGGCCGACGCCACCGATCCAGTCCTCAAGGCCGCAGTGGCGCATATCTGGTTTGTCACAATCCACCCTTTTGATGACGGAAACGGGCGGATTGGCCGGGCAATCGCCGATATGGCCCTCGCCCGTTCAGAAGGAACCGGCCAACGCTTCTACAGCATGTCTGCCAGGCTGCGGGTCGAGCGGTCGGCATATTATGAAACGCTGGAAGCCACGCAAAAAGGCGATCTGAACATCACGCCACGGCTGAGTTGGTTTCTGGCCGTGCTCGATCAGGCCTTGTCGGATGCGGAGGCCACCCTGGGTGCCACGATACGGAAAAGCCGGTTTTGGGAAAGCCTGTCCGGCCTGCCGATCAACAATCGCCAGCATGCCATGCTGAGTCGTCTCTTGGAGGGGTTTGAGGGCAAGTTGACCACGTCAAAATGGGCACAGATCACGAAATGCTCGCAAGACACCGCCCTACGTGACATCGCTGACCTGATCAGGCACGGCATATTGGTGCAAGACGCGGCAGGCGGGCGAAGCACCAGCTACAGTCTGGCTCAATGACCGCCGAGTCCGGCCCGGCTGCAAAGGATGGCGCTGCCGGGCATTGGCGGCAGCTTTCCGGTGCAGGTTTTGTAGGCATTGTCGTACGGCTTGACCGTCGTGCTGTTGGCTGGGTTTGTCGGGCGCACGGTGCCGCTGCGGGCAAACGGGTATTTTACGTAGAAGGACGTTGATCGTGCCATACCAACAGACGTATCTATGGACCCGCATCTGACCCTAGTCGGACCGTCGCAATGGCCGCTATGATGAACTGGCTGGCAACCGGGTCAGCATATTGGGCAAGAGGGCACATGGCTCAGAGAACATACAAAGCCAAGATTACACCGGCCGCTGGTGGCTCGGCCGTTGAGATTACAGTGCCGGCAAACGATCCTTTTCAAGCAAAGAAAATGATCAAAGTCAATATGGCCCTATGAAGACGTGGTGGTCGCAGGCTACCGAAGTTCGTTAGGGTCCATCACCAAGTAAAACGGAGCGATTTCCTGACATTATAAGGGACTGCTCCGTTGCTTGAGGTAAAGTGTTAGGCCGCCGGGAGCAAACGGCCGCTTTCGACCACGAACAATTATCCAACACGGCTACCGAAAGTCAGAGATGTCTCAAGATTCGCTAATAGACGTGGCCCTTGCGGCCCGCGGCGCGGCCTATGCGCCGTATTCCGGCTTCACCGTCGGCGCAGCACTGTGTACGGCGGAGGGGGCAGTACACGCCGGCTGCAATGTGGAGAACGCCGCTTATCCGGAGGGCACCTGCGCCGAGGCGGGCGCCATCGCCGCTATGGTGCTGGCCGGCGGGCGGCGCATCGCCGAGTTGGTGGTGGCTGGTGGCGGTGACATACCCTGCACGCCATGCGGCGGTTGCCGGCAGAAGTTGCGGGAGTTCGCTGGGCCGGGAACCGTCATCCGCATCGTGGACTCCGCCGGGCAAACGCTATTGCACACCGGCCTAACCGAGTTGCTGCCGTACTCGTTCGGGCCGGACAACCTGGAACGTTAGTCTTGATCCTTCGGGATCAAGCGCCAGGAAGAACTGATCCTATTTCTTGTGCAAAACTTTCTTGATACCTGCTTTGTTTACAGCCTGCATCTTCTTCGCCGAAGCAGTCGCCGCTTTCCCTGCTCGTGTGATTGGCGAAGTTGCAGCCACAGCAACTAATTTTCCACTCTTGGTATGGCTGAAGTGTGACTTGGTTGTACGGCCTACCATCTTACCCTCCTGCGATGCTATGACAAAGGTGGCTGACCTCGTTCATGACTGTGAACAAGACTTTAGCTTAATTGAAAAATTTACTGGTAGAGTTTAGCCGACCCAACGGAAGCGAACGTTCAATCAATCATATCAAGCAGTCTTGCCACATTGCCAACTGCTACGAGAAGCACGATACCAATTATCTCGTTGTGATCCCATTCGGCATATACTCGCTCTGGCTATAACCAGCGCCTGTACACGCACCTCACTTTATCCACTGCTGCACATAGGCCAGGCACTCCCGCACTGCCGCCTCGATCATCGGCAGCGGCACCGCCTCAGACGCCCGCACCGGCTGCGCGTCCGGCCGTCGCCGCATCCGCAGCGGCAACTCCACCGCAAACGGCAGGTCCGGGCGGACAACCAGCGCATCCATGATCGCGCCGCAGTCGATGCCGCCCTGCCCCGGCACGACGAAGTGCCAGCCCGAGGCGTCCTGCCGCACGTCCTTCAAATGGAAATGCACGCAGCCCGGCAAGGCCCGAACCGCATCGGCCGCGGCGTCGATCCGGCCGGGCCGGTGCGACACGGTGTTGCCGGGGTCGTAGTTCAGCCGCACGGACGGCAGACCCAACCGACGGGTCAGCGCCAGCCCCTCCGCCGCGTCGTTCATCAGGTTGTCCTCGCCGTTGCCGGGGTTCTCCAGGCCGATCACCAAGCCAAGCGAGGCGGCGCGCTCCGCGAGGGGGCCGATGTTGGCCATGAACCGCGCCTCGTTCCCGCGCGCCGCCGCGTTGGTGTTGATGACCCGCGCGCCGAGCGCCGCGGCGAACTCCATCCGCCCGGCGAACACCGCCAGCGCATCCGCCCGGCCCAAGTCGATGTGCGAGGACATGGCGTGGCAGCGCAGCCCGCTCGCGTCCAGCCAAGCGCGGTGCTGCCGGGCGCTCGCGGGGCTGAAGGTAGCCTCGTCGAACGGCTCGGTGTAGCCGACGATGAAGGCCGGCTCGACGTGGCGCACGCCGCAGCGCGCCATGCTGTCAAGCGCCTGCGGAAACTCGTAGCCGTCATAGGGGGCCGCCGAGATCGAGACGACCCTCACGGCAGGAACCCGGTCGAGAACCACGGCACCGCGGCCAGCAGCAGCAGGCTGAGCGTCAGCACCCCCAGGTACGGCCAGATGCGCCGCAGCGCCACGTCCGGGTGCACCTTGCCGATGGTGCAGGCAGTGTAGTAGCCAAGGCCGAACGGCGGCGCGAACAGGCCGATGCCCATGGCCAGGATGATGACCACGGCGTAGTGCACCTCGTTCACCCCGATCTGCCGGGCGATGGGGAACAGCAGCGGCCCGAACAGCACCATGGCCGGGATGCCCTCCAGCACGCTGCCAAGCACGATGAAGGCGAAGACCGAGATCGCCAGGAATCCCCACTGCCCGCCCGGCAC
>CAXTUQ010000531.1:0-4391 GCA_964247405.1 uncultured Acetobacteraceae bacterium | reverse complement strand
GCTGAAAAGGTTGCGGCAATTTCACCGGGTGCTTTGAAGCATCCCGATGAATGCGCGCAACCCGGACGGCACATGCCGGTGGCCGGGATAGTAGAGGCATAGGCCGGGGATCCAGGGGCACCAATCGTCCAGCACGGTGGCCAGCGTTCCGCGCTCGATGCGGGACTGGACCGCTTGCTCCGGCACGTAGGCGATGCCCAGCCCCGCCGCGGCGGCGTCCGCCATGAGGCCGATGTGGTCCAGCGTCAGGGGGCCAGGCACGTCCACGCTGAGCGCCTGGCCGTGCTTCTCGAACTCCCAGCGATACAGCTTGCCGCTCGGCATCCGGACGCGGATGCAGGCATGGAATTTCAGGCCGTCCGGCGTTTGCGGCGCCGGGTGGGCGGACAGGTAGGCCGGCGCGGCGACGGCGACAAAGCGCGTGTCGCCGCCGAGGCGTACGGCGATCATGTCCTGGGGCACGGCCTCGCCCAGTCTCACCCCGGCATCGAACCCCTCGGCTACGATGTCGATCAGCCTGCCATCCGTCACCAGGTCGAGCGACATGTCCGGAAAGCGCGCCAGGAATGCGGGCACGGCCGAGCCGAGCAGCAAGCGGGCCGCGGTCTCGTTGGCGTTGATGCGCAGGGTGCCGCCCGGGCGGCTGCGGACGGCCTCAACCTCGGCCAGCGCCCCATCCAGATCCCGCAGCACGGGCCGCAGGCGCTCGACCAGCCGCTGCCCGGCCTCGGTCGGGGACACGCTGCGCGTAGTCCGGTGCAGCAGCCGCACGCCCATGTTGGCCTCGAGCGCGCGCATCAGGTGGCTGAGCGTGGACGGCGACAGTTCCAACTCGTTTGCCGCCTTGCGGAAGCTGCGGTGGGCGACGATGGCCGCAAGCGCGGTCAGGTCGGCGAGCGTGGGTTTCGCCATTGGTGGGCTTTCTTCATCACCACATGCCGGATTGATCGTATAGTCCGCATGAGTGGCCGTGTCCATCTCCAAAGCAGGCCCGCAACGGGCGGCATCAATTGGAGAGTACGCCATGTCAAAAACCTGGTTCATCACCGGCGCATCGTCCGGCCTGGGACGGGTGATGACGGAAAAGCTGCTCGCGCGGGGCGACCGGGTGGTCGGCACGGTGCGCCGCGCGGACACAATGGACGACCTCGCGGCGCGGCACGGCGACCGGCTCCGCGTCGTGACGCTGGACGTCACCGACACGGCAGCGATGCGGCTGGAGGTGGCGCGCGCCTTTTCGCAGCTTGGCCGGATCGACGTGGTCGTCAGCAACGCCGGCTACGGGCTGTTCGGCGCGGCCGAGGAGGTGACGGACGCGCAGATCGACCGACAGGTCGCCACCAACCTGATCGCCTCGATCCAGCTCATCCGCGCCTGCCTGCCGCACCTGCGGGCACAGGGCGGCGGGCGCGTCGTCCAAGTGTCGTCGGAGGGCGGCCAGATCGCCTACCCGAACTTCAGCCTTTACCACGCGACCAAATGGGGCATCGAGGGCTTCGTGGAAGCCGTCTCGCAAGAAGTGGCGCCGTTCGGCATCGACTTCCTCCTCGTGGAGCCGGGTCCCACCAGCACCAACTTCGGCGCCGGCCTCGACCATGCCGCGCCCATGCCGGCCTATGACGCCACCCCCGCGGGCGAGGTCCGGCGGGCCGTGACGGACGGCAGCTTCACGATCAAGGGCGATGCGGCGCGCACCGTGGACGCGATGATCGCAGCGGCCGACGCGGAACGTCCGGCACTCCGCCTGGCGCTCGGCAGCACGGCGTTTCGGTCGATCAGCTCGGCGCTGTCCGGTCGCCTGAACGCCATTCTGGCGCAACAGGACGTGGCGCTCTCCGCGGATCAGCGGTGACAAGGGCGTGGAGCGGCCTGCTATGAGAAGGGCGTGTGTCATGCGAACGCGGTTGGCTGTCCTTGTTCTTTTTGGGGCGGCGCTCAGCAGCTTGGCCGCTTGCAGCACGGAAGCGCGTTCAGCCGGAAGGACGCCGAACAAGGTTGCGGGGACCTGGACGATGGTGTCCGCCCGGATCGGCCGGGACGGCGGGAACCAGCCTGCCTACGGCCCCAAGCCGAGCGGTATGCTGGTCTTCACCGAGGACATGCATTTTGTCGAAGTGCTGACGGACAGCACCGTTCCCAAGTTCGCTTCCAATGTTCGCGGCGACGGCACGGATGAAGAGAACCGGAGGGCGATGGCTGGAAGCATCGGCTTCTTCGGAAGCTACACGGTGGATGGCAGTGGCGAGTTCACCGGTAATCGCGTCGATGGATCGACGTTCCCGAACTGGATCGGGAACGTTCGAACGACCAAGGAGCTTCGATTGACCGTGGACCAGGATCAGATGACGGAAACACTCCAAAGGCCTGACGGAACAAGGATCGCCATTGTTTACGAGCGGGCGCACTAAGAAGCTGCACTATCAGCGCTCATGTTGACCTGGCCGCGGGCTGGAACGGGCTGACTGCTTACCGGACCTGAGCAGTCGCCGTGTGTGACCGCCGGCCCGCGCGTCAAGCGGCCTCGTCCACGTCAGGGTCCGCCGCCGGGTCATGGTCGGCTTCCAGGGCGGCTTCCTCCGCTTCCAGCACCGCCGCCTCCGCCGGGAACACGCCGAAGCGCGCCGCCACGTCGGGCGCGTAGCGCAGCAGGTCCGGGCGCAGCTTGGCCAGCGAGATGTCCTTCGCCTTGCCTTCCAGCATCACGTCGAACTCCAACCCGGCGGCGTCGCGCATGAAGCGCGCGAACTCGAACGGGTTGGTGAAATCGGCGTGCCCGGTCCACACCGGGGGCAGCAGCGCCTTGGTCTTCTTGCGGGTCTTGCGGTCAGTCCGCACCACCTCCCGCAGCTCCGTCCGTGGGGAGGAGAAGTGGATCTTCGGCCGCACGCCGTCCGGCCAGGTGCGGAGGATGGGGCGCAGCACCTCCATGGCGTCCAGCCCGGCCGGGTTCAGGCACCAATGGTGCTGGTAGTCGAAGATCAGCCGCACGCCGGTGTGCCCGTGTATCCACAGCACGTCGGCGGCGGAGAAGCGGATGTCGTCATGCTCCAGCACCAGCCGCCGCCGGACGTGCTCAGGCAGCGTGGGCCAGGTTTCAACCCAGCGCGCCCGGCTCGCCTCCGTGTCGCCGTAGGTGCCGCCCACGTGCGTCACCATGACTGCTTCCGGACCCAGCTCCATGCGGTCCAGCATCTCGGCCTGGCTCGCCAGGTCCCAGATGCTCTTTTTCGTGAGCGTCGGGTCCGGGCTGTTCAGCAGCACGTACTGCGACGGGTGGAACGACAGGCGGATGCCAAGCTCCCTGGCCCGCGTGCCCGTCGCGCGCAGCTCCGCGTCGCTTTCGGCGACCATCGCATGGAATTGCGGCATGTCCGGGTGGGTGGCGTAGGGCGCAAGGTCGGAGGACATGCGGTACATCGTGATGCGCTTCTTTTGCAGAAAGGTGAAGATCGCGTCGAGGCATTCGAGCGAGGTCTTGAGGTGCGGGTCCTTCTGCCAGCGCCGGGTGTCGTTGCTTTTCAGGCCGGGGGCGCCCATCACCTTGACGGGAAAGCCGAGACGCAGCTTGGTGGTCATGCCGGCACCTCGTCCGGCACTTCGTCTTCTGGCCCGAACCCCAGGCCGCGGATGAACACGTTCCAATCGGCCGGGCGCAGCGCGCCGCCGGTGGCCTGGCGATGCCCCGACCCATACGCCTCGTCCGCGCCCGGCGGTCGGTGCTCGGCGAGGAAGGCGACCAAGTCCCGGTCGCGGGCGCTGCGCACGGCGAAGTGGACCCAGCCCGGACGGTAGCCGGCGTTCGCCGCCAGCACGACCTCCCCGCGCAGCCGTCCGCGCCATTGCTGGGCGATCAGCGGGTGGATCTGGGCAGGCGAGCTGAAGCGGATCAGCGCCACCTCGCCCCGCACCTTCGGGCCGACGCGCCGCGCCGCGTCCAGCTCCATTTTGACCTCTGCCTTCGCCGCGCGGAGCGCCGCCGCTTCCGGCCGGGCGCCCTCCCTGATCTCCCGTGGGTCCTCCGCCGTCATCAGCAGCGCGAGGGCCGGGGAGGCATCGCCGGACGCGGTGCGCCGGGGCGCGTTGACTAGGGAAACCGCGTCCCGCAGCGCCGTGATGCCGTAGCGGCGCGCTTCCGCCATCTCGGGGAAACCCGCGTCCTCCGCCATGTCGCCGATCAGGCCGACCGCCGCGATCCACAGCCAGGGCGCCGCATCCGCCAGCGCGCCCACGCACCAATAGGCGAGCAGGCTTGAGGTCGGGATCGGGTCCATGCCGTATCCGGTGATCACCGTGGCGCCGAGAGGCGGGGCGCCGGGGATGTGGTGATCGACGACGATCGTGGGCACGCCGGGCTTCGGCAGGCCGGGCTGCACGCCGAGGTCGGCCACCAC
>CAXTUQ010000530.1:0-4397 GCA_964247405.1 uncultured Acetobacteraceae bacterium | reverse complement strand
CGCCACCCGCTGCCGCTGCCCGCCCGACAACTGCCGCGGCTTGCGGGCCAGCAGCGCGCCGATGCCCAGCAGGTCCGCCGCCGCCTGCACTTCCCGCGCGATGGCGGCGCGCGGCAGGCCGCGGATGCGGAGCGCATAGGCCATGTTGTCGAACACCGTCATGTGCGGGTAGAGCGCGTAGTTCTGGAACACCATGGCGATGTCGCGCGCTGCCGGGTCCAGATGGGTGATGTCGCGCCCGTCCAGCACGACCTGCCCGTCGCTCGGCGTTTCCAGCCCGGCGACCAGGCGCAGCAGCGTGCTCTTGCCGCAGCCGCTGGCGCCGACGATCACCAGCATCTCGCCGTCCGTGAGCGCCAAGTCGATGCCGGCCAGGATCGACGCCGGGCCGAACCGCTTGGCGACCCCGTGCAATTCAAGCGTCGCCACCCTTACTTGTCTCCTTCCGCCAGGCCCTTGACGAACCACCGCTGCATCAGCAGCACCACCGCGACCGGGGGCAGCAGCGCCAGCACGGCGGCGGCCATCACGCGGTTCCACTCGGTCTGCGTCTCGCTACCGATCATCTTGACGATGCCGATCACCACCGTGTCGAGCCGCGGGTCGGTCGCGACCAGCAGCGGCCACAGGTACTGGTTCCAGCCATACACGAACAGGATGACGAACAGCGCCGCGAGGTTCGGCGCGGACACCGGCAGCAGGATGTCGCGCAGGAACCGCCACGGCCCGGCGCCGTCCATGCGCGCGGCCTCCATCAGCTCGTCCGGCACCGCCAGGAACACCTGGCGGAACAGCAGCGTCGCAGTGGCGGACGCGATCAGCGGCAGGGTCAGCCCGGTGAAGCTGTTGATGAGACCGAGGCCCGCCATCACCGAGTAGGTCGGGATGATCCGCACCTCGACCGGCAGCATGAGGGTCAGGAAGATGACCCAGAACGCCAGCGTCCGCCCGGGCCAGCGGAAGAACGCAACGGCGTAGGCGGACAGCACGGAAATGACGATCTTGCCCACGGCAATTGCCAGCGCCATGCCGAAGCTGACCAGCAGCATCCGCCATAGCGGCGTGACGCCGGGGCCGCCGTTGCGCAGCACGTCGGCGTAGATGCCGAGGCCGCGCAGGTCGGGCACAAGCGACAGCTCGCCCCGGGCAATGGCGTCAGCCGGCTGGGTGGACCCGGCCAGCGCCAGCCAGACCGGCAGCGCGAACAGCAGCACGCCCGCGCCCAGCACCCCGTGCGCCAGCCAATCAGTCCGCACGGCGGCGCCCCAGGAAGCGGAATTGCAGCGCCGTCAGCGCGATCACGGCCTCCATCAGCAGCACGGACTGCGCCGAGCTTGACCCGAGATCCAGGTTCACTACCCCGTCCCGGTACACCTTGACCACCAGCGTTTCCGTGGCCTGGCCGGGTCCGCCGCCGGTCAGCGCCTGGACCGTGCCGAAGGTGTCGAAGGCGGCATAAACAAGGTTCACCACGAGCAGGAACAGCACCGTGGGCGCCAGCAACGGCAGGGTGATGGTGCGGAAGCGGCGCCAGCCACGGGCGCCGTCCATGCGCGCGGCCTCGACGACCGTGCGCGGGATGGCCTGCAGCCCGGCCAGGAAAAAGATGAAGTTGTAGCTCACCTGCTTCCACGCGCTGGCCAGCACCACGACGCCCATCGCCTGCGCGTCCCGCAGCCGGTAGTCCCAGGCAATGCCGTGCCGGTTCAGCCAGCGGCCCAACAGGCCCACCTGCGGGTGCAGCACCAAAATCCATAGCACCGCCGCGACGGCCGGGGCGATGGCGTAGGGCCAGATCAGCAGGGTGCGGTAGGCGGCGCGGCCCCGGATCTCCCGGTCGGCGAACACCGCGAGCAGCAGCGCCGTGCCCATGCTGAGCGCCGCGACCGCCGCGCAGAACAGCGCGGTGCGCCCGGCGCTGTCCCGGTACAGCGGGTCGGCCAGCAAGTCGGAGAAATTCTCGAAGCCCACGAACTCGGAGCGCAGGCCAAAGGCGTCCTGCCGGGCGGCGCTGTACCACATTGCCTGCCCGGCCGGCCACAGGAAGAACACGGCGGTCAGCAGGAGCTGCGGCGCCGCCAGCAGGACCGGCAGCAGCCGCCCGGGGAAGATGGTCCGCCGCTCCATGGGTCAGGCGCGGTTCGCCCGCTCGAACTCCCGCAGCACGCGGTTGCCGCGGCCCACGACGTTGTCGAGCGCCGCCTGCGCCCCTTGTTGGCCCTGCAGCGCGCGCTCCACCTCCTCATAGACGATGTTGCGCAGCTCGGGCATCCGGCCGAGCCGGAAACCCCGGCTGTTCGCCGTCACCGTGCCGCGGGTCAGCTGCTTGATCGGCACGTCGGCGCCGGGGTTCTTGTCATAGTAGCCCTGCCGCTTGCTTTCCTCGTAGCCCGCGAGCGTCACCGGCACGTAGCCGGTATTCTGGTGCCATTGGGCGTCCTGCGCGGGCTGCGCGATAAAGGCCAGGAATTGCGCGACGCCCTTGTACTCCGCGGGCGTCCGGCCCGGCGCCGTCATGGTCCACAGGCTGGCGCCGCCGATGATCGAGTTGATCGGCGCGCTCGTCAGCTCCGGGTCGTAGGGCAGCGGCGCTTCCAGCCAGCGGAACTTGGCGTTCTTCGCGATGTCGGCGCGCGAGCCGGACGAGTTGAAGCAGATCGCCGCTTCTCCCGAGTAGAACACCGGGTCGGGCGTGTTGTCCCGGCCGGTGTAGCGGAAGGTGCCCTCCTTCGCCATGGCCAGGATGCGGTCCAACTGCTTGACGAACGGTGGCGCGTTGACCAGCAGCGCGGTGTCCAGCCCCTCGAACCCGTTGGCCTTGGTCGCGAAGGGCAGGTCGTGCATGGCGGCGAACTGCTCAAGCTGGATCCAGGGGAACCAGGCGGTGGTGGACGCCGTGGGAGCGGCGGACTTGGCCCGGAC
The DNA here is from genome assembly GCA_964247405.1 of uncultured Acetobacteraceae bacterium. GTDB lineage: Bacteria > Pseudomonadota > Alphaproteobacteria > Acetobacterales > Acetobacteraceae > CAHJXG01. Next base: position 1,475 of record CAXTUQ010000530.1, on the reverse strand, counting down.
CGCCTGCGCCGCCGCGATCACCTCCGGCCAGGTCGCGGGCGGCTTCGCGGGATCAAGCCCGGCGCGCTCCAAGGCGTCCGCATTGAGCCACATCACCGACGTGCTGGAATTGAACGGCATGGAAGCGAGCCGCCCGTCGGCCAGGCTGTAGTAGCCCCGCACCGCGGCGATGTAGGCGGCGGGGTCGATGGCGACGCCGCTCTCTCCGATCAATTGCCAGGCCTGCTTCACCGCCGGGCCGGCGGCCAGCATGGAGCCGGTGCCGACCTCGTACATCTGCACCAGATGCGGCGCCTGGCCCGCGCGCCACGCGGCAATGGCGGCGGTCAGCGTTTCCGGGTAGGTGCCCTTGAACACCGGCACGACCTCGGCGGCGTCCTGCGCCGCGTTGAACTCGGCGCAGATGCGGTTCACCTCCTCGTTCAGCGCCCCGTTCATCGCGTGCCAGAACACGACGCGGGCGCGCCCGGACGACACCTGCGCCCGGGCGCGGGGGGCAAGGCCGAGCACCGCCGTGCCGGCGATCAGAGTGCGTCGCTGCATGGACGGGTCCCCCGGGTTCTGTGGAGCGGCCGACGTAGCCGCGCCATGTTGCAGCCACCTTGCCGCATGATGGCCGGGCCGTGAAGGCGTGCCCCAGAAAACGCGCCCTACCGCTTGTGCACCGACCACAGCATCAGCCAGCGGATTGGGAACACCCAGACGATGCCCGCCACGCACCAGTACAGCGCCTCCAGCGTCCAATGCAGGCGCGGCGCCAGGTCCGGCAGGGTGATGGCCGCGACGACGTAGGCGATGATGAACAGCACCCCGGCGATTGTGGCGATGGCGGGCCTCGACATGGACGCTGCCTAGCCCGGCGCCTCGGTTGCCGCAATGGCCGGGAGGCGGTACAGCCGCCCGACCTTCACGCACCAACTCCAGCCCAGGCAGCACCATGGACCTCAAGGACCACATCCGCGGCATCCCCGACTTCCCGAAGCCGGGCATCCTGTTCTACGACATCTCCACCCTGCTGCGGGACCCCGATGCGTGGCAGGTCGCCATGGGGCGGCTCGCCAACATCGTGCGCGGGCACCAGCCGCACCTGCTGGCCGGCGTGGAATCGCGCGGCTTCCTGCTGGCGGCGCCCTTGGCGCTGAAGCTCGGTTGCGGCTTCGTCATGCTGCGCAAGCGCGGCAAGCTGCCGGGCGCGGTGGTCGGGCTGGACTATGACCTGGAATACGGCACGGACCGGATCGAGATCCAGGCGGACGCGGTGACGCCCGGCACCCGGGTGGTGGTGGTGGACGACCTGCTGGCGACCGGCGGCACCATGGCGGCCGGGATCGCGCTGCTGCGCCGCGTGGGCGCGGCCGTGGAGCAGGCCGCCTTCCTGGTCGACCTGCCCGACCTGGGCGGCGCGGACGCGCTGCGCGGCGACGGGGTGGCCGTGGCCGCGCTGATCGCCTTCCCCGGCCACTGCCCCTGCGCGG
>CAXTUQ010000529.1:0-4397 GCA_964247405.1 uncultured Acetobacteraceae bacterium | reverse complement strand
GGCTACGGCACCTTCGTGCTGACCGCGGACGTGCCCGTGGCGGCCAACCGCGAGAACAACATCCGCAACGGCTTCAGATTGCCGCTCACGCCCAGCCCGCGGCTGTTCTGGGATGGCGTGACGCACCCGTCCTGGCTGTTCGGCACGGCGCTGCGCACGCTGCTCCGGCACGGGATGCCGCATTTCGAGAACATGGACGCGACCCGCGGGCCGCCGGTCCTGTCGCGCGATCTCGTGCGTGCGGTGGGCCGGCGTGACCAGCTCTCCTGGGACCACCTGCGGCTGATCCGGCGCCGCTGGCGCGGTCCGCTGGTCGTCAAGGGAATCCTGTCCGCGGCCGACGCGCGCCTCGCGCGCGAGTGCGGCGCCGACGGGGTCATCGTGTCGAACCACGGCGGCCGGCAGCTGGACGGCGCCGTCGCCCCGCTGCGCGTCCTGCCGGCCATCAAGGACGTGGCGGGCGACATGGCCGTGATGCTGGACGGCGGCATCCGGCGCGGGACGGACGTGCTGAAGGCCTTGGCACTCGGCGCGGATTTCGTGTTCGTCGGCCGTCCGTTTCTCCAAGCCGCGGCGGTCGGCGGCGAGGAAGCGGTCCGCCATGCGATCCGGCTCCTTTCAAAAGAGATCGACCGCGACATGGCGCTGCTCGGCATCCGAAGCCTTGGGGAACTGGCGCCGGGACTGCTCCACCGGACCGAGGCAGGGTGGGACGGCGCCGGCGGCGCGGGTGCATTTGATGGTGCGGGCCGGCAACAAAAGAGCAGCAGCACGGCGGTGTCCGACACGGGGCGTGCCGGGGACCGCGGCCTGCAACGGGGAAAGGAGCGCCTTGTGGATCGGAGAAGCGTGCTGCACGCGGCGGTGCCGCTCGCCCTGGGGCTGCTGACGCGCGGGCGGCGCGCGCGGGCGGCGGAAACGACCGAGATACGCTTCGCCCGCCAGTTCTCGCTGGGCTACCTGCAGTTCAACGTCATGGAGCACCGCGGGCTGGTCGAGAAGCACGCCGAGGCGCTCGGCCTGCCCGGCGTCAAGGCGTCCTGGGTGACGTTCAACGGCCCGGAAGCGATGAACAACGCGCTGATATCCGATACCGTGGACGTGGTTGCGGGCGGGGTGCCAGGGCTGCTGACCATCTGGGCGCGCACCAGAGACACGGCGCTCGGGGTGCGCGGGGTGTCGGCGCTGTCCTCGCAGCCGATCCTGCTCAACTCTCGCATCCCGGCCGTGAAGACCATCGCCGATCTGACGCCGAACGACCGCGTCGCCCTGCCCACGGTGAAGGTGTCCGTGCAGGCGTTGGTGCTGGAGATGGCAGCCGCCCAGCGGTTCGGCCAGGCCGGGTTCGCCCAGCTCGACCCGCTGACCGTCTCGATGGCGCCGCCGGATGCCACCGTCGCCCTGCTCAGCGGTGCGGCCGGCGTCACGTCCGTGTTCGGCGTGCCGCCGTTCCAGCAGCAGCAACTGGAGCAGCCGGGCATCCACACGATCCTGAACTCGTTCGACGTGCTGGGCGGCGCGCACTCCTTCAGCGTCGCCTGGAGCAGCGCCCGGTTCCGCGACCGCAACCCGACCCTGTACAAGGCCCTTGTTGCCGCGTTGCGGGAAGCGACCGACATCGTGAACGCCGACCGGCGCGGCGCAGCGCAGCTCTGGGTCGAGGACACGCGCTCCAAGCTGCCGGTGGACCAGGTGGAGCGCGTCGTGTCCGGCCCGCAGGTCCGCTGGACCCTGGCGCCCGAGGCCACGATGAAGTTCGCCGCCTTCATGCACGACGTGGGCTCGATCAAGGCGGCGCCAGCGTCCTGGTCCGAGCTGTTCTTCCCCGAAGTGCATGGCTTGCAGGGAAGCTGATGCCGCGCCGGTCCGCCGAAGAGCCGGTGATGGAAGCGACCACGGCAGCCGCCCCCGACCTGAGGGTGCCTGCCGCGCCGGCGCCGCTGCTGTCCGTGCGGGAGGTCAGCCTGCAATACCGGACGCGCGAGCACGTCATCACCGCAACCCACCGCGTCGGCTTCGACGTGTACAGGTCCGACCGCTTCGTGCTGCTCGGCCCGTCCGGCTGCGGCAAGTCCACGCTGCTCAAGGCGGTGGCCGGGTTCATCCGGCCGGTCGAGGGCCGGATCATGCTCAACGGCCGCGTCGTGGACCGCCCGGGCCCGGACCGCATGATGGTGTTCCAGGAGTTCGACCAGCTGCTGCCGTGGAAGACCGTGCTGGGCAACGTGATGTTCCCCATGCAGGTCAGCCGTCGCTGTAGCCGGGCGGAAGCGCGCGACCGGGCGCTGCGCAGCATCGACAAGGTGAAGCTGGGCAAGTTCCGGGATGCCTATCCCCACATGCTGTCGGGCGGCATGAAGCAGCGCGCGGCGATCGCGCGGGCCATGGCGCTGGAGCCGGACATCCTGCTGATGGACGAGCCCTTCGCCGCGCTCGACGCGCTCACCCGCCGGCAGATGCAGGACGAGCTGCTGGCGTTGTGGGAGGACACGCGCTTCACCGTGCTGTTCGTCACGCATTCGATCGAGGAGGCCGTGGTGGTCGGCTCGCGCATCCTGATCCTGAGCCCGCATCCCGGGCGGGTCCGGGCGGAGCTGAACGCCCACCAGTTCGACCACCGCCACCAGGGCGGCGCGGAGTTCGCGGCGCTGCACCGCCGCATCCACGCCATGCTGTTCGCGGAGCCCGGCGACACGGCAACGCGGAGGGCCAGGCATGTCTGAGCTGCGGCCACGGCCCGGGCCGCCGCGCCCCGGCCCCTTCGTGCGGCCCGAGTTCGAGAATCCCGCGGTCGCGCCCGGCGGAGCGGCGGACGCCGCAGAAGCGCCCCTCGGACCCTTTGACTGGCTGCTCGACCAAGCCTGGGCGCGCCGGGCAATCATCTTGGCCAGCCTCGTCCTGCTGTGGGAGGCCTACGCGCGCGCCCTTGGCAACCCGCTCATGGTCCCGGGCTTCTCCGAGACGGTGACGGCGCTGTGGGATGCGGCGGTGGACGGGCCGCTGCTGAGCCGGACGCTGAGCTCGCTGCGGGTTCTGCTGCTCGGCTATGCCGGCGGCGTGTTCCTTGCCGCATTGCTCACCGGCCTCGCCGTGTCTTCGCGGATCGGGACCGATCTCCTGTCCACCCTGACCGCCATGTTCAACCCGCTGCCCGCCATCGCGCTGCTGCCGCTCGCGCTGCTGTGGTTCGGCCTCGGCACCGGCAGCCTGGTGTTCGTGATCGTTCATTCCGTGCTGTGGGCCGTGGCGCTGAACACGCACGGCGGCTTCCTGTCCGTGTCCGACACGCAGCGCATGGCCGGGCAGAACTACGGCCTGCGCGGCCTCGGTTTCGTGTGCCGCATCCTGGTCCCGGCGGCATTCCCGTCCATCCTCACCGGCCTCAAGATCGGCTGGGCCTTCGCGTGGCGCACCGAGATCGCGGCCGAGCTGGTGTTCGGTGCCACGTCCGGCTCCGGTGGCCTCGGCTGGTTCATCTTCGAGGCGCGCAACCAGCTCGACACGGCGGCGGTGTTCGCCGGGCTGGTCACGGTGGTGGTGATCGGCCTCCTGGTCGAGACCGTCGTGTTCCGCGGCGTCGAGCGGCGCACGGTGCGCCGGTGGGGGATGCAGCGGTGACGGCGGGGCGCCCCGCCCGGCGTTCGTGACCGGCTGGCCGGATGGACCGCCTGAGCCACATCCAGGTGTTCGTCGAGGTGGCGCGGGCGCGTTCCTTCACCGCCGCCGCCCGGCATCTCGGCATGTCCCGCGCGGCCGTCACCAAGCACGTCGCGGCCCTGGAAAGGTTGATGGATGCCCAGCTCCTCAGCCGCAGCACGCAGCATGTCGCGCTCACCGAGGCCGGCACCAAGCTGCTGGACGGCGGCGCCCGCCTGCTCGGCGAGTTCGAGGCATTGGAGGCCGGCGTGCGCGACGCCGTGTCCGAGCCGCGTGGGCTGGTCCGGGTCGGCACGCCGCCGTCGTTCGGCGCCGCGCACCTGGTCCCCGCCGTCGCGGCGTTCACTGCCCGGCAACCGCAGATCAGCGTGTCGCTGCTGCTCGACGACGGGGCCAGCGACCTGGTCCGGGACGGCCTCGACCTGTCGGTACGGATCGCGCCGGCGCTGAAGGACGCGAGCTACGTCGCCCGCCTGCTCCTCGAAGTGCCGCAGCTGCTGGTGGCGTCCCCGGCCTATATCGAGGCGCACGGGATGCCACGCGAGCCGGCGGAGCTGACGCGCCACAACTGCCTCGTGCACGCGCTCAAGGCCCCGACCGACACGTGGCACTTCGGCAGGGTGGCGGTGCGGGTGCGCGGCTCCACCCGCTCGAACTTCGGGGAGGCCCTGCGCTCGGCCGCCCTGCTCGGCCACGGCATCGCCATGCACCCGATCTACATGGTGGACGAGGACCTGCGG
>CAXTUQ010000528.1:0-4406 GCA_964247405.1 uncultured Acetobacteraceae bacterium | reverse complement strand
TCCTACAGCACGGCCCACACAATCCCGCCGATGACGGCCCATACCGGCACGCTCAGCAGCAGGCCGACGGTGATTCCCTTGGCGGGCGCCAGCGCGTCCTCGAACGGCAGCTCATCCCCTATGCCGGATGCCGCGGCGGCCTCGATCTCCGCTGTCCGCAGCAGCGGGATCAAGTGCGGGCTGGCTTGGTCGGGACGGCCCGGGCGGCGGCGGTCCTTGGAAGCGGCGGAAACGGCCGGAACGGGCGCGGGGTCCGGCTTGGCGGCTCCAGGCAACTCTTTCACTGCGGTCACGGCGGCCCCTTTGGACGGAGGTGGTGGTCGGCGGCATCAAACTCTTTATTAAGCCACCCTACACCATTTTGATTTCGCAATGGTTAAAAAAATGCAGGGCCGCTGCGGAAACCCCGGACGCGTCAACGTCGGCGCGTTTTAACTCGCGCTTTGAGACGCAGGCAGGGCTGCTCGACAAAGCGCCAGGACAGCCAGGCGCAAGGAAGAGTGATCGCAAGGGCGGCACAGAACGTCTGATGGATCGACAGCCCGCCGGCCACGGCCATGACCGACAGCGTCACGGGAAAGCCGAACAGGTAGGTGCCGTAGGACAGGTCGCCCACCGCACGCTTGAGGCGGCTGCCGATCCCGCCCGCCATCGCGGCATACAGCACGAGGTAGGGCAGGAACAGCTTGAGTGCGAAATCGCGCAGCGACACCCCAGCGGCGGCATACAGCCCGATCAGGCTGAGCGCGAGCAGCCCCCGGCTGAACGGGATGCGGCCGCGCACCGTCCAGGCCGCGGCGCCGACCAGGAAGTAGCTGGACAGGTCGATGAACGGGAAGGCGTACACGTTGGTGAACAGCGACGGGCCAGGCGCCGCCTCGCTCAGCCCGAAGTGCCGCGCCAGCGGATAGGCCGCGAGGCTCAGCAGGAACAGCGGCACGGCCGAGCGCCGCAGCCCGGACAGCAGGGCGGCCATCGGCAGCACGATGTAGAAGGAACACTCGATGGGGATGGTCCAAAGCGAACCGTTCATCATCCAGGGCGGGTCGGTGTCGGGGAACACGCTGTAAAGCTGCATGTCCATGCCGAACACCGACACGTTCCACAGGTGCCGGAACCCCACGTAGGTCAGAAAGATCCACACTCTGTCCTTGGTGAAGGCCAGGCCGATCACGAACACCTCGACGAACGTGACCAATGCCAAGCCCGGCAGGACGCGGGCGATGCGGGCGAACACGTAGTCGTCGAGGCTGCGCTCGCACAGCGACCGGGCGACGAGGAAGCCGCTGATGACCAGGAAGGCATCGACGGCCAGCAGCCCGCCATAGCCGTAGTGCAGCGTGGCGCTGACCGGCTCCCAGTCGCTGTGCTTGAGCGAAAAGCAGTGGCAATAGATCACCAGGATCGCGAGGGCGATCCGCAGCAGGTCGAAGTTGTTGCTGGCGGGGTTGAAGCGGGTGGCGAAGGTTTGCGGGGGGGGGTACTATCCCACAATGTCGTTACGCTATCGATCAATACCCTCTCCCGCCTGGGACCACCCCAACTATCATGCGTCCCTTATAGCGAACCAGATGGGATGGCGACCCGGCGGCTGGCCGAGTCGCTGGATCAAAGATTGCACCCCAACCGGCGCCGATCTCTTTAATGCGCCGGGACACTAGCCGCCACGGCCAAAGCGTTATAGCCCAACCCGCTCACGGAGGTTGGGATGATGCGCGACATCGACACCTATTGGCAGGACGGCCTTCCAAACATCGAAGGCTGGGTCAACGAACGGTGGCTGCCGTTCCTCAAGCTGATCGACCAGGTGCAGACTGGCCTCGGCATCACGGGGCACGTGGCCGAGATCGGGGTGTACCATGGCAAGCTGCTGATCGCGCTGGCCCACCTGGCACGGCCGGGCGGCAAGGTGACGGCCATCGACGTGTTCGACGATCAGACCAGGAACATCGACGGCGCCGGCGTCGGCAGCCTCGAACACCTTCAGGCGAACATCCAGGCATACGGGCCGGATCACGAGGTCAGCTACGCCTTCATCAAGAACGACAGCACGGCGCTGAACTGCGCGGACAAGGTTGATCTGGTCCGGGACCGCGGCCCGTTCCGCTTGTTCTCGGTGGATGGCTGCCACACGGCGGAGCACACGCTGAGCGACCTGCTGACGGCGCAGGACTGCTTGGCGCCCGGCGGCGTCGTGCTGCTCGACGACATGTTCCAGCCGCATTGGCCCGGCGTGACGGAGGCGGTGGCGCTGCTCCACGGGCGCTATGTGCCTCGCATCAAGCCGTTCCTGTACTGCGCCCACAAGATGTTCTTCGCGGGCCACGGTTGGCACGCCGATTTCCTGCGGGCCTGCACCGACCGCTTCGGCGCGCAGGCCGATGCCAAGATGACGGAGATGTTCGGCCATCCCGTCTTGTCGATCTTTCCCTAAGCGGCGCCGGGCTACTCCGGCTCGACGCCGCCGCCGGCATCCTGCCGCAGCCGGTGGAAGCTGCGGCGGCTGAACGGCAGCATGCCGACGTAGATCAGCCCGGCGCCCGCCAGCGCCGCCCAGGGGTCCGCCACCAGCACCGCCGCAAATGTGCCGATCCCCAGCAGCAGCGGCAGCACGAGGTCGCGGGGCACCTTGAAGTTCTTGAAGCTCCAAACCGGCAACGTGCTGACCAGCAGCACCGCCGTGCCGATCAGCACGGCGGCGCAGAACAGCGGGTGGTGCGCCACCGCCTCCAGCCACGGCAGGCGGAGCGCGTGCGCCTCCAGCCCCAGGAACAGCGGGAACAGCGCCAGCCCCGCCCCGCACGGCGCCGGCACGCCGGTGAAGAAGTTGTAAGCGTAGGCATGGGCAATCGGCGGCGGCGTGTCGAGCGTCGCGTTGAACCGGGCGAGCCGCAGTGCCATGCACACGGCGAACATCAGGCACGGCGTGAAACCGAAGCCGCCGGCGCTGTGCAGCGACCACAAGTACAGCACGAAGGCCGGCGCCACGCCGAAGCAGCAGAAGTCCGCCAGGCTGTCGAACTCCGCGCCGAAGCGGGACGTCGCCTTGAGCAGCCGGGCCAGCCGCCCGTCGATCCCGTCGATGCAGGCCGCCACCACGATGGCGACCGCCGCCGCGCCGAACCGCCCGTCCAGGGCGTAGCGCATGCTGGTCAGCCCGGCGCACAGGCCGAGCAGCGTCAGGATGTTCGGGATCATCCGGTTGAACGACGGCCCGGCATAGCGCGGGCGCCGCCGCGGGCGGAACCGGGTGCGCAGCCGCTGGACGGGGGAGCCGGCCCGGTCGGGCGTCACGGCGCGGACAGCTCCGCCAGCACCGTCTCGCCGCCAACCGTCAACTGGCCCACTTCAACCAAAGGGCGCACTCCTTCCGGCAAGTACAGGTCGGTGCGGCTGCCGAAGCGGATGATGCCGAAGCGGCTGCCGCCGAGCACGGCCTGGCCTTCCCGCACCTGGCAGACGATCCGGCGCGCGATCAGCCCGGCGATCTGCACCACCGCCATCTGCCGCCCGTCCGGCAGGCGCAAAGCGAGGGCGTTGCGCTCGTTGTGCTCGCTCGCCTTGTCCATGCTGGCGTTGACGAAGCGGCCGGCGCGGTAGGCGATGCGTGTCACCGTGCCGCTGGCCGGCATGCGGTTGACGTGGACATCCAGCACGGACAGGAAGATCGCCACCCGCCAGCGCGGCCCGTCGCCGAGGCCGAGTTCAGCCGGCGGCACCGCCTGCGTGACGGACACGACGCGGCCATCCGCTGGGGCGACCACGGCGCCGACACGCTTGGGCGGCACGCGGTCCGGGTCGCGGAAGAAGTACAGGCAGAACAGCGTGAACACCACGCCGAGCCAGGCCAGCCACGCGCCGACGAAGACCCCGAGCAGGGTGAGGACGACGCCGCCCCCGATGAAGGGCCGGCCCACCGGGTGCGGCGGCGCCAAAACGGAACGGAAGGATTCGATGGGGGTCATGGTTCGCGAGATGGCTACTAAGCCCGGCACGGGCAAGCCCGTGACGTCTGGCGCAGGCCTGCCTGTGACGCCCGGCGCGGGCTTGCCCGCTACCGCGCGACGGCGGGCACGGCGAAGGCCTGGCCGGGGTAGATCAACCGGGGATCGCGGATCTGGTCGCGGTTCGCCAGGTAGATGACGGTGTAGCGCACGCCCGAGCCGTAGGCCCGGCGAGCCAGCCGCCACAGGGTCTGGCCGGGCTGCACCACCACCCGGCCAGCGGCGAGCGCAGCCGGCGGCACCGCAGCGTGCTGGAACGGCAGCTCGACCCGGGCCAACACCTGGCCGTCGGCGTCGAGCTGGTCGATGCGCAGCCGGTGCGCGTTCCGGAGCAGCGTGCGCCGCGGCGTCATGGCCCAGCGGCCCTGCGCGTCCGCCGCCGCGTCCCCTGCCGGCGCGTCG
>CAXTUQ010000527.1:0-4418 GCA_964247405.1 uncultured Acetobacteraceae bacterium | reverse complement strand
GCGCCGCCGTGCTGGCCGCGGCCCGGGCGATCGGGACGGCGCCGCAGTACCGCTCCGTCCTGGTCGCGACCACGCCGACGCGGCGGCGTCCGTATGAGACCGAGCAGATCGTCGTCGGCGACCTGATCTACGCGACCTCGCCCGGCGCCGGGCACTGGATGAAGCTGCCGATGGCGGCATCCGACCGGGAAGCGCTGGCGGCCGGCCTGGTCCGCTACCCGCCGCACGGCTGCGAGGCGGCGGACCCTGCCGAAGCAGGCATGCCCCTGCGCGTGTTCAGCTACAAGCAGGACGTGTCGGGGCCGGGCAGCGCCAGCACCCGGTTGTGGGTCAACCGGCAGGACGGGCGGCCCCGCCGCCTGGAAAGCCAGGAGGGCACGACCCGGGTGGTGGTCACCCTGGAATACGAGGGCGTGACGCCGCCCGAGCTGCATGAGCCTGTGCCGCCATCATCCCGTCCATGACGAGAATACAGATGGCGTTCGTGCGTGGCTGGCCTTACGCTGACACACCAACCAAAGTTGATCGCAAAGCCTGCCGCCACGGCCGGAGCACCAACTTCCCAAAGGCAAGCTCTTTGGGCCCGGCGGCCGCGCTGCCCGCAGCCGGATGACTCGGAGGATACTCGACATGATCAAGGTCAAGGTTAACGGCGAGGAGCGGAGCTGGGACGGCGACCCGTCCTTGCCGCTGTTGTGGTTCCTGCGCGACGAGCTGGGCCTCGTCGGCACCAAGTTCGGCTGCGGCCAGGCGCTGTGCGGCGCGTGCACGGTGCACGTCGCGGGCGGGGCCGCGCGGTCCTGCATCACCGCGATCTCCGACGTGGACGGGCAGGAGGTCGTGACCATCGAGGGCCTGCACCCCCAGGGCGACCACCCGGTGCAGAAGGCGTGGCGGGAGCTGAACGTGCCGCAATGCGGCTTCTGCCAGGCCGGGCAGATCATGCAGGCGGCGGCGCTGCTGGCGGAAACCAAGAACCCGTCCGACGACGAAATCCGCGGCGGCATGTCCGGCAACATCTGCCGCTGCGGCTGCTACCAGCGTATCGAGGCGGCCGTCCGCGTCGCCGCAACGGGGACCTGAGCCATGACCTACTTCCAGGACTTGAGCCAGCCGGCGCCAAGCAGCCCGGCGTTCGGCCCAGAATACGGCCGGGTAGAGAACGTGAGCCGCCGCGGGCTGTTGAAGGGCGTCACCGCGGTGGGCGGGCTTGTGCTCGCGGCGTCGGTGCTGCCGCGCCCGGCGATGGCGGCGTACTCGACGGGCGCCGGGGCCATGCCGCACGGGGTCGTCACCGACCCGCGCGTCTTCGTCTCCATCGCGCCGGACGGCATCGTCACCGTCGTCGCGCACCGCTCGGAGATGGGCACGGGCGTCCGCACCGGCCTGCCGATGATCGTGGCGGACGAGATGGGCGCCGACTGGTCGAAGGTGCGGATCGTGCAGGCGCCGGGCGACGAGGCGAAATACGGCAACCAGGACACCGACGGTTCCCGCAGCACCCGGCACTACCTGATCCCGATGCGGGAAGTGGGCGCGTCCGCGCGCACCATGCTGGAAACCGCGGCGGCGCAGCGTTGGAAGGTGCCGGTCTCCGAGGTCAGGACGGGCGTGCATGAGGTCGTGCATGACGGCTCCGGCCGCCGCCTGGGCTTTGGCGAGCTGGCGGGCGACGCGGCGGCGCTGCCGGTGCCGGCGGCGGACAGCTTGCGGCTCAAGGACCCCAAGGACTTCCGCTACATCGGCAAGGGCACGGTCAGCATCACCGACCTGCACGACATCACCACGGGCAGCGCCACCTACGGCGCCGACGTGCGGCTGCCGGGCATGAAGTACGTGGCCATCGCCCGCCCGCCGGTGGTCGGCGGCAAGATGGTGTCGTTCGACCCGGCGGAGGCGATGCAGGTGCCGGGCGTCGAGCGGGTCATGGAGGTCCGGGGCTGGCCCTGGCCGTCCAAGTTCCAGCCGCTTGGCGGCGTCGCCGTGGTCGCGCGCAACACCGGCGCTGCCATCAAGGGCCGCAACGCGCTCAAGGTCGTCTGGGACGACGGCGCCAATGCCAAGTACGACAGCGTCGCCTACCGCAAGGAGCTTGAGGCCGCGGTGCGCGCCCCGGGCCTCGTGGTCCGTAACGACGGCGACGCGGAGGCGGCGCTGAAGGGTGCCGACAAGGTGGTGGTGGGCGAATACTACCTGCCCCATATCGCGCACGCGAGCATGGAGCCGCCGGTGGCGACGGCGCACTGGACGGACGGCAAGATCGTGGCCTGGGCGCCGGTGCAAAGCCCCGGCGGCACGCGCGACGACCTGGCCAAGACGCTGGAAATTTCCGCCGACAACGTGATGGTGCATCCGACGCTGCTCGGCGGCGGCTTCGGCCGGAAGTCGAAATGCGACTTCGTGCTGGAGGCGGCCCTGCTGTCGCGCGAGCTGAACGCGCCGGTGCGGGTGCAGTGGACGCGGGAGGACGACCTGCACCACGACTTCCTCCACACCGTCTCCGCCGAGCGGATCGAGGCCGGGTTGGACAAGTCCGGCAAGGTAGTGGCCTGGCGCCACCGCAGCGCCGCGCCGAGCATCGGCTCCACCTTCGCGCCCGACACCAAGCACCAGATCCCGATCGAGCTGGGCATGGGGTTCATCGACCTGCCGTTCGACATCAAGAACGTGCGCTGCGAGAACCCGGAAGCGGCGGCGCACACCCGTATCGGCTGGTTCCGCTCGGTCTCCAACATCCCGCACGGCTTCGCGGTGCAGTCCATGGTGGCAGAGATCGCGCAGGCCACGGGACGCGACCCGAAGGACGTGTTGCTGGAGCTGATCGGACCCGCCCGCATCGTGCCGTTCAGCGCCTCGGTCGAGAAGCCGTGGAACTATGGGGAGCCGGTGGACAGCTACCCGATCGACGCCGGGCGGCTGCGCCGGGTCGTGGAGCTGGTGGCGGACAAGGCGGGGTGGGGGCGCAAGCTGCCGGAGGGGCATGGCCTGGGCATCGCGGCGCATCGCAGCTTCGTCAGCTACATCGCAACCGTGGTCGAGGTGGCGGTCGATAAGAAGGGCGTGCTCACCGTGCCGCGGGTCGATACTGCCATCGACTGCGGCGTCCACGTGAACCCGGAGCGCATCTACTCCCAGATCGAGGGGGCCGCGGTCATGGGGCTGAGCCTCGCGAAATTGGGGGAGATCAGCTTCAAGGACGGGCGGGTGCAGCAGAGCAACTACGACGACTACCCCGTGGTGCGGATCGACGAGGCGCCGCGCGTGACCAACACCTACATCGTGCCGGCCGCCGCGGGCACGCCGCCGAGCGGGGTGGGGGAGCCGGGCGTGCCGCCCTTCGCGCCCGCGCTGTGCAACGCGATCTTCGCCGCGACTGGCAAACGCATCCGCAGCCTGCCGATTCGCGACCAGCTCGCGGTCTAATGGAGGCGGGGGGCCGCCACGCGGTCCCCCCGTCCGCATCCGGAGTTCCAGCGCCATGAAATCAATGCTTGCCTCCATCGCCCTCGCTGCCGCCATGGCGGCGCCGGCGGCGGCGCAAACCAGCACGCCCACCGGCCCCGGCGCCGCGTCGCAGGCCCGGCCGTCTCGGGGGCCGGAGCAGACCTCGGTTCCCAACGCCGCGCCGGCCGCCACGACCGGTCAGACGACTGCTTCTAAAAGCCAGGACCCGGGCGTGAAGCAGATGAACCAGGCTGAAGAAAAGAAAGTCGAGAAGTTCGGCAAGTAGGGCGGCGGCCAAGCGCCTCCCGCATCAGCCGCCCGCGACGCCCTCCACACGGTCCCGGCTGCGCGCAGCCCGCGCGGTGATTGCCTCCCATTGCCCGGCGGCAACCTCCGCGGCGGGGGTCAGCCAGGAGCCGCCAACCGCGACCACGTTGGGCTGCGCCAGCCATTCGGCGGCGTTCCCCTCCGTGAGGCCACCGGTCGGGCAGAACCGCGCCTGCGGAAAGGGGCCGGCGAGGGCCTTGAGGTAGGGCAAGCCGCCCGCGGCCGTGGCGGGGAAGAACTTGGCCGTGTCGAAGCCGCGTGCCATGGCCTCCATCAGCCCGGACGCCATGGCGATGCCCGGCATGAAGGGAATGCTGGATGCCGCGGCGGCGTCCAGCAGCGCCGGCGTGGCGCCGGGGCTGAGGGCGAAGCGCGCGCCGATGCCCTCGGCCCGGCGCAGGTCCGCTGGGGTAAGCACCGTGCCGATGCCCACCACCGCGTCCGGCACGTGCCGCATGATCGCCTCCGCCCCGGCCAGCCCGGCCGGCGTGCGCAGCGTGATCTCCAACAGCCGCACGCCGCCGGCCACCAGCGCCCGGGCGAGCGGCACGGCGTCCTCCAGGCGGTCGAGGGTGATCACGGGGATGATCGGACCCAGCCCCAGGATTTCGGCAAGCTGGTCTGCGCGGGATCGGCTCATGCTTGGG
>CAXTUQ010000526.1:0-4422 GCA_964247405.1 uncultured Acetobacteraceae bacterium | reverse complement strand
GCGCGGCGATAGGCTGTGCCCCGCGTCAGCCGGCAGCTTGAGTCGTCGCTGTACGTGGCCGACCTGTCCCGGTCCCGCGCCTTCTACGAGCAGGTGTTCGGCTTCGAGACGCTGCTGGCAGAGGAGCGCATGGCCGGCCTTGCGGTGCCGGGCGGCAGCGTGCTGCTGCTGTTCCGCCGGGGCGGGTCGGCGGAACCCAGCCCCACGCCCGGCGGCACCATCCCGCCGCATGACGGCCGGGGCACGCTGCACCTGTGTTTCGCCGTGCCGCGGGCGGAACTCGACGCCTGGGAGCGGCACTTGGCGGCGCTCGGCATCGCGGTGGAGAGCCGGGTGACGCAGAGCTTCGGCGGCCTCAGCCTGTATTTCCGCGATCCCGACGGGCACTCGCTGGAAGTCGCGGGGCCGGGCCTTTGGGCGACCTATTAAGCGCGGCGGTTTCTGCGATAAACCTGGGCCATGATGGCTCATTGGGTCCTACGGATCGCGGTGGCGGCGTGCCTCCTGGCGGGGAGCTTGCCGGTTTGCGCGGCTGAGCCGGACGCATCCCCCACCCTGGGCTGGGCGGAGGCGCAGAGCGCGGCATGCAGCGCCGCCATCGGCATCGCGGAAGGGCAGCACGGCACCGCGCCGGGCCTGCTGTCCGCCATTGCCAAGGCCGAGAGCGGGCGTCCGGTGCCGCCGCTGCCGGGCCTGCAGCCCTGGCCCTGGGCGGTCAACGCCGATGGGGCGGCGATGTACTTCGACAGCAAGCCGGCCGCCGTGGTCTGGACCCGGCTCGCCTTGGCGCGGGGCGTGCGGCAGGTCGATGTCGGCTGCATGCAGGTGAACCTGCAATCCCACCCGGACGCGTTCCGTGACCTCGACGACGCGTTCGACCCGGCGGCCAACGCCGACTACGCCGCCCGCTTCCTGCTCCGCCTGCGCGCCGACGCGGGCGGGGACTGGGTGGCCGCGACCGGCTTCTACCATTCCCGCACGCCGGGCCTGGCCGCGGACTACCGGGAGCGCGTGGCGGCCATCGCCGAAGGGCGCACGCCGCCGGCGGGCCTTGGGATGCCGCTGTACCTGCGCGCGATCCGGCAGGGCAGCCTGCGGATCGCGCTGCCCGGCGGCGGGGTGCTGCGGATCAACGTGAACCGGCAGCCCTCCACGCGCGGGCCGCGGCGGATGAGCGCGTGCCAGGTCGCCGCGGTGCTCGGCCCTTTCATGGCCGCGCCGGCGCGGGCGCGCTGCGGAACGGTACGTGGGTAGCGGGCGCGCGGGTAACGAGAAGGGACCACTGGCTCCGGCCAAAGAAACGCGCTAACGTAGCCTTGGCTAGTTTTGAGTAATGGGTTGGCCCGCAACGTCGGCATCCTATGTTCCGTTCCGTTCATACCGTTTGAGACCAATATGCGCACACCAGACCGCCGTTCCTTCGACAGCCCCCGCCGCGGAAGCCGCGGGCGCGACCGGGATGACTTCCCGCCCTCACGCGGACGCGACGAACCCTATGTTCCCCGCGACGCCTTCGTCCCCCGCGGCGGCGACCGCGCGCCGTCCTCCTTCGGCGCCCCACGCGGCGCCGCGCCGACCGGGCCGGAAACAGGCGCCGTGGTGAAGTGGTTCAATGCCGAGAAGGGTTTCGGCTTCGTCGAGCTGGAAGGCGGCGGCGGGGATGCCTTCCTGCACATCAGCGTGCTGTCCCGCGCCGGCCACCAGACGGTGCAGCCCGGCGCCGCGCTGCGCGTCCTGGTTTCGCCGGGTCAGAAAGGGCCGCAGATCGCCGAGGTTCTGCGGGTGGACGAGAGTTCGGCCTCGCCGCAGTCCGTGCCGTCCTACGCCGCGGAGCGTCCGCGCCCGGCGGCCCGCACGCCGGTCGATGCCAGCATGGCCGTCGAGCTGCGCGGCACGGTGAAGTGGTTCAACGCCGAAAAGGGCTTTGGCTTCGTGATGCCCGACGGCGGCGGCAAGGACGTGTTCGTGCACATCTCCGCCCTGAACCGCGGCGGGCTGAGCGGCCTTGAGCCGAACCAGACCGTGAAGATGCAGGTGGCCGACGGCCGCCGCGGGCCGGAGGCGGTTTCGGTCGAGGCCGCCTGACGGCGTGATGGCCCGGCGGCGCGGCGGCCTGTGCCGGGCCGCCGCGGCGCTGGCGATGATTCTTGCGACCGGCGGCGCCGGCTTGCCCGGCTTGGGGCCGCATGAGACGCGAGTCGCGGTGGACGGGAATGCCGCACCGTGGGCGGCGGTGGTCCGGGTGCAGGTGCCGGGCATCTCGCGCTGCACCGGGTTCCTGATCGGGCCGCAGACCGCTGTGACCGCGGCGCATTGCCTGTACGGCCGCCGCCTTGGCCATTTTGTGCCGCCCTCCGCCGTGCATGTGCTGCTGGGCTATGCCGATGGCAACTATGCGCAGCACGCCGTGGCGTCCTCGTTCCAGTTGGGCGATGGCTACACGCCCACCGCACCGGCGGGGCAAGGCATGGATGTGGCCGTGATCACCTTGGCAAAGGCGATGGGCGGTCCGGGCGACGTCTTGGCGCTGGCGGACGGGCCGGTTCCCCGCGGCGCCCGGTTGATGGCCGGCGGGTTCAGCCAGGACCGGGCCGAGCGCCTGCAGGCCGACATGTCCTGCACCGCCCTGGGCTACCGACCCGGACCGACTGGACTCGTATTGGTGCATGACTGCGCCGGCACCCGGGGCACGAGCGGCGGCCCGGTGCTGATGCAGGCGCCGGGCGAGGCCTGGCAGGTGGCGGGCGTTCAGGTCGCCGGCAACATGGATGACATCGGCGGGGTGGCGGTGCCGGCGGCAGCGATCCGCTCGTTGCTGGCGCATCCGTAGCGGCGCCACGTTGCGCCGGCGCGCGGTGCGTGGGAAGCTCCCGGGATGCCTGACGCCGCGCCGCTGCCGCTCGCCCGCCTGGTCGTCCTCGACCTGACCCTGGCGCGCGCCGGGCCGACCTGCGTGCGGCATTTGGCGGATTGGGGCGCCGACGTGATCCGGATCGAGCCGCCGGAAACCGAGGGCGACGAGGGCATCGCCGGCGACCGCGACGGGCCGGACTTCCAGAACCTGCACCGCAACAAGCGCCTGATCCAGTTGAACCTGAAGTCGCCCGGCGGCCGCGCCGCGTTCATGCGCCTGGTGGAAGGCGCGGACGTGATCGTCGAGAACATGCGCGCGTCGGTGAAGGGCCGGCTCGGCATCGCCTGGGACGACGTGCACGCGGTCAACCCGCGGCTGGTCTATGGCAGCATCAGCGGCTTCGGGCAGGACGGGCCGTATGGCGCGCGCGCCGGCGTGGACCAGATCGCGCAGGGCATGAGCGGCCTCATGAGCATCACCGGACTGCCGGGCCAGGGGCCGGTGCGGGCGGGCATCCCGATTGCCGACCTCACTGCGGGCAACCTGCTGGCGCTCGGCATCATGGTGGCGCTGTTCGAGCGGGAGCGGACCGGCGTCGGCCGCTGGGTCACGACCTCCTTGCTGGAAGCGCAGACCTTCATGCTCGACTTCCAGGCGGCGCGCTGGCTGATGAAGGGGGAGGTCGCGGGCCAGGCCGGCAACGACCACCCGACCGGCATCCCAACCGGCGTGTTCCCGACGGCGGACGGGCACATCAACATCGCCGCCAGCTCCGGTCGGCTGTGGACGCGGCTGTGCGAGGCGATCGGGCGCCCGGAGTGGACGGAGCGCGAAGGCTGGCGCACCCAGGCCGGGCGCAGCGCCGACCGCGCCGCCGTCAACGCCGCCATCGGCGAGGTCACGCGCACCCGGCCTGGCGCATATTGGATCGAGCTGTTCGAGGGCCGCGGCATCCCGTCCGGGCCGATCTACACCATCGACCAGACTTTCGCTGATCCGCAGGTGCGGCATCTCGGCATGGCGACCCCGGTGGAGCATCCGCGTCTGGGGCGGTTCGACGTGGTTGCCTCGCCGCTCACCCTGTCCGGCGTGTCCAAGGCGGTGCGCAGCCCGACGCCCGATGCTGGGGCGCACACGGCGGAGGTGCTGCGGGGCCTCGGCTACAGCGAGGCGGAGATCGAGGATCTGCACCGCCAAGGGGCCGTCTAGATTGCCTGCCCGGCGCACCAGCCGCTTGACCATGCCCACTGGAAATTGTAGCCGCCCAGCCAGCCCGTGACATCGGCGGCCTCCCCAATGACGAACAGGCCTGGCACGGCGTTGGCCTCCATGGTCTTGGAGGACAGGGCGCGGGTATCGACGCCACCCAGTGTGACTTCCGCCTTGGCGTAGCCCTCGGACCCCACGGGCGTCAGCCGCCAATCGTTCAGCAGCGCGGCCAGGGCGCGCAGCGTGCGGTCCGGCAGGTTCGCCAGGGACACCGCCGGCAGGTGCGCCGCCGCCAGCGCCTGCGCCAAGCGCGCGGGCAGCAGTCCGGCCAGCACGCTGCGGGCCTCCGCCCGCGGACG
>CAXTUQ010000525.1:2336-4423 GCA_964247405.1 uncultured Acetobacteraceae bacterium | reverse complement strand
GTCATGCGTCCACGGCCCCTGCGTCCACGGCCCCTGCGTCCACGGCATCGTGTTCTCCTTGCCAAACCGATCCCGTTGGCGCGCGGCATCCTTTCTCCCATATGCGTGCGGTGCCGCTGCGCCAAAGACTGCCGGCGCAGGGGAGACTGTCACATGCGTATCCTCGTCACCGGCGCTGGCGGCCTGATCGGCCGCGAGCTTGTGGGCGTCCTGTCCGGGCGCGGCCACGGCGTCATCGCCTTGCAGCACCGCAGCACGGCACTGTGCCGCAACGACGGCGGCCCCATCCCGTCCGCGCCCTGGTCCGGCCGCGCGCCCCGGCCCGGCGCCGTCCTCACCCTTGCGGGCGACGTGCGCCGGCCCGGGCTGGGATTGGACGACACAGCGCAGGCGGCGGTGGGCGACGGGCTGGACCTCCTCGTGCACTGCGCCGCCCTCACCAGCTTCAACCTACCCGGCTGTGAACGTTGCAGGGGTCGCCAACCTCCTCGCCCTGACCGACGGCCCGCAAACGCCGCTGCTGCACGTCAGCACCGCCTATGTCTGCGGCCTGCGCGACGGGCCGATCCGCGAAGATGAGCTGGACGTCGGCCAGGCCTTCGCCAACGGCTACGAGGCGAGCAAGGCGGAAGGGGAGCGCCTGGTCGCCGCCGCCCGCGGCCGGGGCCGGCCGGTTGCCGTCGCGCGCCCGTCGGTCGTCGTCGGCGCGTCCAGGGACGGCGTGATCGGCGGGTTCGGCAGTTTCTACGGGCTGCTCCGGCTGGCGGCGGAGGGCCACGTTCCCGTCCTGCCGGCCCGCCCCGGCGCCAGCCTGGACCTCGTGCCCATCGACCACGTCGTTGCCGGGCTGACCGACATCGCGGAGCGGATGGCGGAGGCGGCGGGGCAGACCTTCCACCTCGTGTCGGGCGCACCGGTTCCGGTGGCCGCGCTGTTGGCGCTGTCGGCCGAGTACCCGCAGCTCCATGCCCCACGCTTCGTTTCGCCTGAAGCGTTCGATCCCGGCGCGCTTACGCCCCTGCAGCGGCAGGTGCACGCGCAGGCGACGGGCCTGCTTGCGGGCTATCTCCAGCGCGACCCGCGCTTCGCTGACGCCAACCTGCGGGCCTTGAGCGGGCGTGCCTGCCCGCCGACCGACGGCCGTTTCCTGCGCGGGTTGATCGACCACTGCCTGGCCGCTGGCTACATCCGGGCGCGCAAGCTGGGCGCGGCGGCCTAAGCAGGCTTGCGCAGCCTGCTTAGGTGTTATCTGTGCGCAAACCTCAAGAGGTTTGCTTAGCGCACGTCCGGGTAGTCCTCATGCAGCCGCTTGCGGCGGCCGAGGCCCCAGCGGACGCCCACGCTGAGATAGATCCAGTTGGCCCGCAGCGCCCCCCAGGCCGCGACGCGGCGGTCGGAGGTGATCACCACGCGGTTGACCAGCCGGACGCGGCCCAGGCGGCTGAAGCGGATGCACAGGTCGGCATCCTCCATCACCAGCAGCGCCGGGTCGCAGCCGCCGACGGCGAGGAAGTCGGCACGGCGAAAGAACATGGCGTGGTCGCCGAACAGCAGCCGCGCCCCGCGCAGGAACAGATAGGGGCGGAACAGCAGCGGCGCATACCAGGTCTTGGCCCAGTTATGGAAGCTGGTGCCCCAGCGCACCCCGTCCGGCCCGCTGAGCAGCGGGATGAAGCCGGCCAGCGCGGTCCGCGGGTCCGACAGCACGCGACGCATCACCGCCACCGCGTCGTCAGGCAGCAGGGTGTCGGCATGCAGGACGCAGACGACCGGAGACGCGACGGCCGCGACGCCGCGGTTGACCTGCGCCGCCCGGCTCCGGGCGCCATCCCGGATCACGCGCAGCCCGGCCGCTTCCGCGATGGCGACCGAGGCGTCGCTGCTGCCGCCGTCCACCGCCAGGACCTCCGCCGGCGCCGGGTTGAGCGTGCGCAGGCAGCACAGCAGGCGGGGCAGCGCCGCCGCCTCGTTCAGCATGGGGATGACGATCGCAACGGGGTTCATCCGGCGGAGCCAGGCCGGCGCGGGCGGACGGCAGGCCCGTTCACGGACGGCCAGCCTTGCAGCGCCCGCCGCGCAGCCGCATT
>CAXTUQ010000525.1:0-2326 GCA_964247405.1 uncultured Acetobacteraceae bacterium | reverse complement strand
CCTCCTCCTGGCCGCCGCCGTCATCCTCGTGGCCGAGCGCCGCGCGCCGCTGCGCCGGCGCACGCAACAGGAGCCGGCGCGCATCGTCCGCAACCTCGCCTTCGGCGCGCTGAGCATGGCGGTGGTCGCAGCAGTGGAAAGCCCGGTGGTGCGCCCGCTCGCGCAGCAAGCCCTGGCACGGCGGCGCGGGCTGGCACAGTGCCTGCCGGGGCCGGCCTGGCTGCGGGACGCGGCGGCGTTCCTGTGGATGGACTACACGATCTATCTTTGGCACGTCCTGACGCACAAGGTCCCGGCGCTGTGGCGGCTGCATCTGGTGCATCACGTCGATCTGGACATGGACGCCACGACGGCGCTGCGGTTCCATGCGGCCGACATGCTGGTGTCGGTCCCCTGGCGGGCGGCGCAGGTGGCGATGGGCGGCGTGTCGCCGCGGGCGCTGCGGGGCTGGCAGGCGTTCTTCTTTGCGTCCGTGCTGTTCCACCATTCCAACCTGCGCCTGCCGCGCGGCTGGGACCGCTGGCTGGCCTCCGTGCTGACCACGCCGGGGATGCACGGCATCCATCACTCGGCCGTGCGGGAGGAGACGGATTCGAACTGGTCGAGCGGGCTGAGCCTGTGGGACCGCCTGCACCGCACGTTCCGCCATGACGTGGATGCGGACAGGGTGCGGGTCGGCGTGCCCGCCTACCGCGACCCCGGCGAGATCAGGCTGCGCCCGTCGCTTGCGATGCCCTTCCTGCCGCAGCGCGACGCCTGGCGCCCGCGGCGGAGTTGATGACCCGGCGTCAGAACACATCCTTGTTGAGCTGGAGCCTTGTCATAGCTGATGCCAGGGGGTGCGCGTTCAGGCCTGCGCCGGGCGGGACGGAAGGCCGGCCCGGCGCATCACCATCGCCTCGAACGCATGGAGGATGCGGTCGATGAACGGGTTCTTGCCGGCGTGGCGACTGCCCGGCGCTTCCGGGTGGACCAGCATGGTGGCGTTGCTTTCGAACAGCAGCACGCGGCCGTCCGACAGCAGGGAAAAGTCGGCCCCGCAGTAGTCGAGGTCGAGCCGCTGCGCGATGACGCCAAGGGTCGCGGTGGCGACAGGGCCGAGGCAGCCGGGCATGTCGGCCAGGAACGCCTGCTCCTCCGCCACCCGGTCGTCGTGCTCCATCTCGGCCGAGAAATAGTGCACCAGCCAGTGGGGCGAAACCGCCAGGTGGTAAGGCATCGGCACCCGGTCGATGAAGATCGCGCGGTACTTGCGATACAGCCCGTCCCGCGAGGCATACTCGTGGTATTGCGTCAAGTACACGGCGGCGTCCGGCTCAAGCCCGGTTGCGGCTGCGGCCAGGTCCGCCGCTCCCTCGATCCGCTGCACGCTTTCACCCCCGTGCTTGCCGGCGGCGCGCAGCAGCACGGGGAACTGCAAGCCGCGTGCCTCAAGCGCCGTGTCCGCTTGCAGCTCGGCGCCGGTCAACTGCACCGCACGCGGCACCACCAGGCCGGGAATGCCGGCGAGCAGGTCGCCAACGCTATGGCGCTGGGTGCGGAGCACATGCGCCGGGTCGTTCAGCATGGGGGCTGCGCAGCGCCGCTTGAAGGCGTCGGCGTAGCGCAAGGCGGCCCCGCCCACGTCGGCATCGCCGACGATGTTCAGCACGGCGTCGTAGCGCGGCAAGCGGGCCTCGTGCGCCACGGTGGAGAAGTCCAGGTGCCAGTCCACCACCGTCAAGGGCAGGCGTGGCAGGAGGTGTTCCGTCGGGATGTTGCCTTCAAGCGACGTCAGCACCAGGAGCGTTCCGGCGGAATGGGCCGGCGGCGGCTGGACAACGAAGCTCTGCTGCTGGTAGGCGTCCCGGCCCAGCGCGTAAGCTTCGTCCCGGCGTCCCTGCTTCACGAGGACGTGCATCAGGTTCTTGGTCACGGCGCCATGCCCGGGGACGCCCGCCACGGCCTCGCGGAGCGCGGCCTCGGCCGCTTCCCACTGTTCCAGTTGCAGCAGCGAGTAGCCGAGTTTGCTGAGCGCGTCGGCGATGCGCGGGTCGCCCAGCGGCAGCAAGCCACGGAGGGCGGCGAGGGCCGCGTCCTGATGCGTCCGGGCATGGCCGTAGCGCCCGGCGCGCGCCGCTGCCTCCCCGGCCAAAGCCAGGGTGCCGGCGCGGGACAGGTCGGCGGCGCCGCCCAGCGCCAGGGTGGCCTCATGCTCGGCCAACGCCTCGTCGAAACGCCCGAGCGCCATCAAGGCTTCCGCGATGACGCCGTGCAAGGTGGCCATGCCCGCCCGGTTGCCGGGGTCGGTGCGCCCCTGGGTGGCAAACGCCTGCTCGTAGCATTG
>CAXTUQ010000524.1:239-4430 GCA_964247405.1 uncultured Acetobacteraceae bacterium | reverse complement strand
GCGGCCCGCAGGTATAGCCCGTGGCCTCTGCTGCACATTGTCGGATGGACCGCCGGGCTGCTACCAGAGCACCCCGTTCACCGGGGCGAGCGGACGCGGCGCTTCGTGCTCGCCCAGCATCTGCCGCAGGTCCACCTCGATGGTGCGCGTGATGGCCGACATCGGCACGTCGTGCACCGTGCCCTCGAACGGGTCCTCCAGGTCCCGCCCGATCTGGTCCAGGACGTAGAAGGCGAAGCCGATCACCGTCGAGCCGACCGGGGTCGCCGCACCCAGGTCGTGCAGCAGGCCGATGGGCAGCAGCAGGCAGTAGGCGCCCACGAACACCCGGGGGAACTGCTCGAACTGGCGCGGCAGCGGCGTGTTCTTGATCTTCTCCAGCCCGCCCTGCGCGTTGGCCAGTTCGGACAGCGTGCCGTTCAGCGCCGCGAGCCGCATCGAGTCCAGCCCGCCTGCCCGGTCCGCCTCCGCCAGCGCCCGCCCCAGCTCGGCCTGCAAGGCGGTCGGCACGTTGGCCGCCTGGCGCACGCGGGCCAGCGTCGAGGCCGGCAGCAGCCGCTCCAGCTCGCTCCAAGGGTCCTCGCGCCGCAAGGCGAGCCGCAAGGCCTGCGCCCAGGCGATCTGCAGGCGCACCAGGGCCGCCTTGCGCGCGGCATGGGCCTCGCCGCCGCCCAGCATCGCCAGCACGCCGCGGGCAAAGGAGCGGGAGTTGTTCACCGCACTTCCCCAAAGCGAGCGCGCTTCCCACCAGCGCGCATAGGCGACGTTGTTGCGCACGCCGAGGATCACCGCGAGCGCGCTGCCGAGCAGGCTGACAGGCAAGTTCTCCACCGCGACCCAGCGCTGGTCCCAAACGACGTAAAGGGCCGTCACCGCGATGTCGTAGGCCAGCAAAACGGCCAGCGGCCGGCCGACGGAGCGCAGGATGCGGGGCGCGTCGAGCCGCCGCGCGACGATCACTGCCCCTGTCGCCCGCCCGCCATCGCCTGGCCCAAGGGCACCGGCTTGCCCCCGGCCTCGTCCACCGTGTGCACGGTCCCGTCCTCGATCTCATACACCCAGCCGTGCAGGGACAGGCTGCCCTCCGCCAAGCGGGCGGCGACGGCCGGGTGGGTGCGCAGGTGCTGCATCTGCGTGCGGACGTTCTGCTCAACCAGCGCCTGCACCTTTTCCGCCCCGTCCAGCCCGGGACGCATCACCTCCACCACGCTGCGCGCGGCCTCGGCGTTGCGCAGCCAGGACGCGACGGTGGGCATGCGCCGCAGGCCGGGGTCGTCCGGGTGGAGCAGGCCCTTCATGGCGCCGCAGTCGGAATGGCCGCAGACCACCACGTGGGACACGTCCAGCGCCGTGCAGGCGAACTCCACGATGGCGGACACGCCGCCCAGCATCTCGCCATAGGCCGGCACGATGTTGCCGATGTTGCGGCAGACGAACAGCTCGCCGGGGTCGGTCTGGGTGATCATCTCCGGCACCACGCGGCTGTCGGCGCAGGTGATGAACAGCGTGTGCGGGCGCTGGCCGGACGCGAGGCGCTGGAACTCCGCCCGGCGCTCGGGATACACCTGCTCGCTGAACTGCAGCACGCCCTCGACCAGCCGCCCGAAGCTTTCGGCGTCCTCTTCCCGTCCATCGGGCTTACCGTCGCTCATCCTTGCAGCTCCTTGGGTGGTGGGCGTCGCCGCGCCGGCGGCCTCGCGCCCCAAACGCGGTGCGTGCGGTTGCGTTCACCCGCACGTCCCCGGTCCGGCGGCAAGCCTACGCGAACTCCGCCGTTTCCAGCGTGCGGGCCGAGTAGAAGGTCAGCGCCCCCGGCATGTTGGTGAAACCTTGCAAATCCCGCGCCATGGCATAGCCCTGGTCGCGCCAGGCCAGCCCGGCAATCGGCACCTCTCGCAACGCCAACTCTTCCAGCTCCGCGTAGATCGCCCGGCGGCGGTCGAGCGCGAAGGTGCGCCGGCCCTCCGCCAGCAGCGCATCAAGGCGCGGCAGGGACAGGCCGTAGGCGCGCGTGTAGCTCGGCGGCAGGTCGGTGCCGACCGTGTTGCTGATGCCGTCAGGGTCGTTGCTCTCGCTTGTCGTGCCGTTCACCGTGATGTCGTACTGGCCGCGGTTGCCCAGGGTGATGCGCGTGGCCCAGTCGGGCAGCACCAGCTCCGCGCGGATGCCGACCTCCGCCAGGTGGCTTTGCAGCACCTCCGCCGTGCTCTTGATCATGCCGTAGGTTGATGTCGCGAGCAGCTTGCAGTCGAACCCGGCGTCGAGGCCGGCCTCGGCGAGCAGGGCCTTGGCGCGCGCCGGGTCGTAGGCGAAGCCGCGGGAGCGCGCCGCGTCGAAGAACGGGCTGCTGGGGGCGAAGGGGATGCCCTCCAGCACCCGGCCGCGGCCGAAGAAGGCGGCGCCCACGATCTCCTCCCGCCGGATCGCCAGCGCCGCCGCCCGGCGCACCCGGGCGTCGCCGAACGGGCCGGATTTGGCGTTGAAGTACATGTGCATGAACGGGCCTTCGGTGGTCTGCAGCTTGAGGGCCGGGTCGGCCTCGATGCCCTTCATCGCGGACCAGGGCACGTACTCGATGAGGTCCAAGTCCCCGGTCTTGAGCGCGGACACCCGCAGGTCCTCGTCCGCATAGGCGACCAGCCGGACGCTGCGCAGCTTCGGCAGGCCCGGGCGGTAGTAGCGGTCAAAGGCCCGCAGTTCGAGGAACACGCCGCGCTCCTGGTCCGCCAGGGTGAACGGTCCGGCGCCGATCCCCATGGCGCCGCGGTCCACCGACCCCTTCGCGACGATGGGTGCGAAATAGCTGGCGAACAGGCCGGGCAGGACGACCGAAGGCTCCCGCGTGGTCAGCCGGACCGTGCGCGCGTCCGGCGTGTCGATGCGCGCGATGCGCTGCGTCTCCCCCTTCATGTAGGCTGTGCTCTTTTCTGCGGCGATCTGCTCGATGCTGTAGCGCACGTCGTCGGCCGTCACTGGCTGGCCGTTGTGGAACAGCGCTTCGCGCAGGTGGAACACCCAGGCGTCCTCGCCGTCCTGTTCCCAGCGTTCGGCCAGCTCGCCCTGCATCTGCCCGTCCGGCCCGTAGCCCAGCAGGCCGCGGTGGATCAGCAGCTTGGCGTTCTGCGCGACCGTGCCGGCGTTGGCCCAGGGCGCCAGTGTGGACGGCCAGGCGGACATGCCCATCACGAGGCGGCCAGGCGCCCGGGCGGCGCGGGCCGCGCGGACGCCCGGCAGGGACAGCGCGGCGCCAGTGGCCGCAAGCAGGGTTCGGCGGGTCGGGGTCATGACTCTGGCTCCCTACAAAGGATGGAGTGGCGCACCATGGCCGGCTTGGCGCAAGATCGGCCGCAGCAGGGAAGGGAGGCAGGATGCAGGTGATCGGGGTGGACCACGTGACGATACGGGTGCCGCCGGAGGAGGTCGAGACATTGCGCGTCTTCTACGAGGACGTGCTCGGCCTGTGCACCGGGGCGCGTCCGCTGAAGTTCCCGGGCGTCTGGCTGTATGTCGGCGAGCAAGCCGTCGTGCACGTCGCCGGCAACCTGGGGGAGGGCGAGGCGGCGCAGGGCGGCGCGTTCGACCATGTGGCCTTCCGCACCCGCGGCCTCGGCGATGCGAAGTCGCGGCTGGACGCGGCCGGCATTGCCTGGCGCGAGGTGTGGCGGCCGGAAATGGGCATCCTGCAACTGGTGCTGCACGATCCCGCCGGGGTGAAGGTCGAGCTGGCCTTCGACCCGTCGGAGCATCAGGGCTGATCCGACCCCGGGCGGCCGTGCAGGTGGCACGCCGCCCGCTGCCCGGGCGCGACCGATTGCAGAAGCGGGCGCTCCACCCGGCAGCGGCCAAACGCCTGGGGGCAGCGCGGGTGGAAGGCGCAGCCCGGCGGCGGGCGCAGCGCGGAGGGCAACTCGCCGGGCAAGGCGTCGAACCGCTTGCGCCCGGGTTCGAGCCGCGGCATCTGGCGCAGCAGCGCCGCCGTGTAGGGGTGCGCCGGCGCTGCGAACAGCCGGGCGGCGGGCGCTTCCTCCACGATGCGGCCGAGATACATCACCGCCACCCGGTCCGAAAGGTGGCGCACCACGGACAGGTCGTGGCTGATGAACAGCAGCGCGAGGCCGCGGCGTGCCCGCAGGTCTGCCAGCAGGTTGATGACCTGCGCCTGCACCGACACGTCCAGGGCCGACACCGGCT
>CAXTUQ010000524.1:0-229 GCA_964247405.1 uncultured Acetobacteraceae bacterium | reverse complement strand
CGAGCGCGCTCACCGCCTCGTCGCACACCAGCGCGGCCGGGCGCACGGCCAGCGCGCGGGCGATGCCGATGCGCTGCCGCTGCCCGCCGCTGAACTGGTGCGGCAGCCGGTCCAGCGCCGGGCCGGGGTCAAGCCCGACCTCCCGCAGCACCTCCGCCACATAGGCGCGCACGTCCCGGCGGTGCGTCAGGCCATGCAGCGCCGGCGCCTCGCCCACCAAGTCCACGAC
>CAXTUQ010000523.1:0-4437 GCA_964247405.1 uncultured Acetobacteraceae bacterium | reverse complement strand
GGTGGTGTGGGAGGGGTGGCGCCGCGAGGTGCCCCCCTATCCCGATCGACGGGCGTTGCGCACGGCACCATGCTCGACCTCGCTGGGCGCTTTTGCCCTGTCGGACCCCGACTGGCGGTTCATGGTGGAAGGCAGGCTTACGGTCGTTGTCTGATGCCTCAACCTGAAACGGCTGCCGTGTCACGAGGAGGGCACCCCGCGCATGGAACGGGTCAAGATTCTAGGTTCCGACCTCAACCAGCATTCCGTGTTCTTCCAGTTCGTGGACTCGGTCTTCCGCGGCGGGCGAACCGAGACCTGGACGGTGTGGCGGGACCGGGGTGGCTGGACAGCGGATTACGAGGTCTTCGCCCTCGTCGAGGGCGGGAGCATCGTCGGCACCATCGGACGAAGCCGCATGCACTTGGTGATCGGGGGCGAGAACCGGGTCGGATACCAGCTCGGCGCAGTGGCAACCCTGGAACGGCATCGCGGCCAGGGGATCGCACGCCGGCTCATGGAGTGGGTGGTCGACAGCCTCGACCAAGCGGACCAACCCGTCATCCTGTTCGCCAACAACAGCGTCCTCGACTTCTACCCTCGCTTCGGGTTCAAGCGGCTACCACAACGACGCTCCGTCGCCGCGGCTGCCCTGCATCCGGCCGGTGTGCAGGCCCCGCGGTGCGACCTGTCGAACGCCTCGGACCGGGCACGTTTGGCCGCTTTGTGCGCGAGAGCGCGGCCGACCCGAGGGTGCCTGACGGCCCGCGACTACTACTGGCTCGCTCTGTGGAACTTAACGTGTGAGCCGATAGCCCTGTCGTGGGTGCCCGAACACGACGCCGCTATCGCCTTTGCGGTCGAGAACGAGAGCCTCATCATACACGATGTAATCACGACACAGCCGTTCGACTTGAGCCCGATCGTGCCGACGTTGATTGCCCAGCCCATTAAGGACGTGGAGTTACTGCTCGACTCCGAAGATTTCGGGCCAGCAATGGCGCATCCTGCCCGCGATGACAGCAAATCCCCGCTGTTCGCCCGCGGGGCTGCGGCGGCGATCAACGGTCCCGTCCAGTTCACGCCATTGGCACAAACATGACGTGAGCCGAGTTTGTGGAGGCTGCTTCGGGTCGATCGCGGCTGTCACGAGCACACCAGAAACAGGACACTTGCAAAGTGACCTAAACGTGGCTTCAAGGAGCTGCTCTCGATCGCGACCCGCGCCCGGGTCCGCTCGCGCGACCAGGAGCTGGTGTTCACGGTAGGCGATGGCGGCGCGCGCCGCGTGGTCCACCGGCGGGGCCTGGACTGGCACGACGGCTTCGAGGCGGTCATGGAGGTCGAGCACGACGACGCGGGGCACGACCAGGCGGAGCACGACCTCGCCGGCTACTTCCATTCCTTCCTGCTGCCCGCCGGCGTGACGCTCTCGGTGAACGGCGTTGCTGTTCCCGCGCGCCCCATCCACCGCGAGGTGGAGGCCAGGCTGACCACCGAGCGCTTCGCCCATGGCCGCTGGGAGAAGCCTGTCCTGGCGACGCGGGTCCACCTGGTCGCGGTGCGCGAGGGCGAGGCGCCGCTGATCTACGAAATGGGCATCCCGGTCTGCGAGGTGGAATGGAGCGAGCCCTACCACTGCAACGTCCAGCAGCGGTGCCCGATGAACCCCAACCGGGATGCGGTGATGTCGGGCTACCCGGCCCGGCTGCACAAGGCGTGCCTCCCTGCCCTGCTGCCGGAGATGACGACGGAGCGCGCCCTGGCCGCCTGGGTGGGCGAGGCGGCGCAGACCGCCAGCGACGCGGTGCAAAAGGCGGTGGTGGCCAAGGCGTTCGGCGAGGGCGTGGTGCGGGCGGTGCCCGTCACCGGCAAGTTCGACCACAACGCCGACGCGGAGGAACTGGGCAGCACCGTGGTGCACAGCGCGCACATGACCGGCGGCTTCCGCAAGCTCTTGCAGCAGCAGGTGCCCACGGCGGCGGCGGTCGCCAAGGAGGCGATGCAGCGCCGGGCCGAGGCGGCGACGGAAGCCAGCCTCGGCTGGGCCGACGTCCTGGCCCTCGACCTCACGGCGGACCAGCCGGACTCGCCGGAGGCGACACAGGCGATCAAGTGGTTCGGCGTGGAAGCGGTGCTGGCCCGCATGCACTTCGCGCAATGGTTCGGCGAGGCCGTGGTCGAGTGCCGCTACCGCGAGTTCCGGGCGGTTCCGGTCAAGGTGGCCTATCTGGAGAACATCGCCGCGACCTGGTCGCTGGACGGCACCCTGACGCTCAGCCTGGCGAACGACGAGTTCTGGGGCGGCCCGTTCGGGTGCTGCAGCTTCGCGCTGCTGCTGCACGAGCTGGCGCACCACGAGGCGTTCCACCACGGCCGCAGCTTCCCCAAGGAAGTCGAGGCCTACGCTGGCGCGGCGGCCGAGGTCATGCTGGCCCGCGGCGACGAGGCGAGGCGCATGTTCCCGCGCCTCCTGGCCAGCCGTCCCGGCGAGGTGACCGCAGCCTTGGCGGAGCCTGTGCCCGGCAGTCCGCACCACGGCGAAATGGACATGGCACAGCGTTCCCGGCCATCCTGGGTGCGCAGGCTGCGAGAGATGGTGCGGGGCGGCCGGCACGGCGGGGATCAGCAGGGATGTCCGCCGTGACTTGGCGACCGGGGACACTGCACCGGCAGGGACATCGCGGCTGGGAGGACGCCTCATGGCCATGAGGCGTCGGACAGGCCTGCCTGGCGATCTCGGATGGTCTGCCGTCGAGAATGCCAGGCGGCGTCCTTGTCATCCTCCCTGGCCACAGTCCCGCAAGGGCAATGTTAAAACACCAAAACCTTACGGCGCACTTGTGTTTTGTTTTTATTGCGTTCCAAGGCTGAAAACGCTTAACTCCATACGCTCAAGCACCCGCATGGCAAGCTGCTTGCAGGGCGGGTTGATCCGAGGCGCTGCACCGGTCTCGCGCAGCAGTGAAACGTAGCCGTTGATCTCCGGGATCGGAGACATCAACCGACCCAGGTAACTCTCCAGTTCTTCCCTGAGCTCCCGATCAGCAACCTCCCGCGCCCATTTCTGGGTAGGCCAGCGGTTTGGCAAGCCGACAGCTTCCGGAAGACGGTCCATGTCGGCCCGTACGACCCGCAGGTCGGTTTGCGACTGCATGAAGGGCAGGATCGTAAGGTCGGCCGCTCTCGACAGCAGGTGGTCCACGTCCGGCCGGCCGCCGCCGCCATCTATGAGGGCAATGGCCTGCCCCATCGCACCCAGGCGATCGAGGATCGCGCCGAGCACTTTCGGGTCGCGCCCGTCCAGCGTGGCATAGCGGCGGGCCTGAGCCGGCAGGATCTCTCGGCGTGGATCGGTTGAGATGTGGAATGCGTGAACGCCGTGCATGGCCAAGCCGTGCGCAATGGCGTGGCTGGTCGTGGTTTTCCCGGAGCCACCCTTGTCCCCGGCGATGACGATTGTCTTTGCCATCAGGACATATCGGCTTGGCGAACCAGGCGGAGGGCTGCATTGGGTTCCTGCAGCGCCCCACGGATCAAGCCTCGGACCACGTCCTGCACCGTAGGCATCGGTTTGCCGGGAACGAGCAAGTCTCCTGCCAACCTGGCCAACGCAAGGTGGTCTCCTTGGGAGAGCCTGACGTTCAAAGGTATTCCATCCGCCCCGGCCTTTGACGGCCTGCCACCTTGCGGTTTCCTGGGCTGCGGGGATTCTGGCGGCGTGGAAAGCGGAGTGTCTTGGATAGCGTCGTGCCGTGAGGATGGCCCTCCATCGGTGCCTGCGACTTCAAGACGTGCGGGTTCGGTTACGTTGCCTGCCGTCGATTGGGGGCCAGAAAATGTCGGCAGCACGCTCAACTTGGCGGCCAGGTCAGCGCCGCTCAGCTTCTTGGGTTGCGCCATCGTATCCTCCTGCTGGCTGGTCAACTTTATGGTGTATCGCCGCAATAGCATGGTGGCACAAGGGCATATCAAGGTTTTGAAGTTCTGGCGTCATAACCGCAAGACTTCGTTGCGTTTCGATGTTGCCTGAAGTCGTTTGGGGGCTGGAGAATGTCGGCAGCACGCTCAACTGGCGGCCCGGTGTGCGCCGCTCGGCATCTTGGGTTGCACCATCATATCCTCCTGCTGGCTAATCAACTCCATGATGTATTTCCACAATAATGTTGTGACACGAAAACACATCAAGGTTCTGAAGTTTTGGCGTCATAACTGTAAAATTCCATAGCGTTTCGACGTCTCCTGTCTTCGATTGGGGCTGGAGAATGTCGGCAGCAGGCTCAACTGGGCGCCAGGTCAGCGCCGCTCAGCTTCTTGGATTTCGCCATCGCATCCCTCTGCTGGCTAATCAACTCCATGGTGCATCGCCGCACTAGCGTTGTGACGCAAGAACATATCAAGGTTGGCTCTTATTGGGTTCCGGGGTGGTGCCGGGTCTATCACGCAACCAGGCCGGCG
>CAXTUQ010000522.1:0-4440 GCA_964247405.1 uncultured Acetobacteraceae bacterium | reverse complement strand
GCCTATGACTCAACCCGCCAGCTTGCCCAGCAGCCGGGCGTGAGCGCGCAAACCCTTGTGGAAGCAGCGCCACTCGAACTTCTCGTTCGGGCTGTGCACCTGGTCGTCATCCAGCCCAAAGCCCATCAGCACGCTGTCCATGCCGAGCAGCCGGCGCATGCTCTCCACCACGGGGATGCTGCCGCCGCTGCCGATCAGCACGGCGGGGCGGCCGTACTCCTCCGCCAGCACGTCCTGCGCCGCCTGCACGAAGCGGCTGTCAGCCGGGACTTCCACCCCCGGCGTGGCGCCGCCGGAGATCTCCGCGCGGGCGTCCGCCGGCAGCCTGGCCTGCACGAAATCGTGGAACGACTGCACCACCGCCGCCGGGTCCTGGCCGGGCACCAGGCGGAAGGACACCTTGGCCCCGGCCTCGGCCGCGATCACGGTCTTGCTGCCCGGCCCTTGGTAGCCGCCCCAGATGCCGTTCACGTCGGCCGTCGGGCGTGCCCACATCCGCTCAAGCCCGGTGCGCCCGCGCTCCCCGCTTGGCACGCTCAGGCCGATGCTGCCCAGGAACTCGGCCTCGTCGAAGCCCAGCGCCGCCCAATCGCCTTGCAGGGATTGCGGCACCTCCCGCACGCCGTCGTAGAAGCCCGGCAACTGCACGCGGCCGTCCGCGTCGTGCAGCTCGCCCAGGATGCGGGTCAGCAGGTTGATCGGGTTCAGCGCCGAGCCGCCGAAGATGCCGGAATGCAGGTCCCGGTCCGCCGCGCGGATCACCAACTGCATGTAGGCCAGGCCGCGCAACCGCGTGGTCAGCGCCGGGGTGTCGATGTCCCACATGCCGGTGTCGCTGATGATCGTCACGTCGCCGCGCAACTCGTCCGCGTGCTCGGCCAGGAAGCGGTCCAGGTTGGGGCTGCCGACCTCCTCCTCGCCCTCGACCAGCGCGGTGACGCGGACGGGCAGGGTGCCGTGGACCGCGTGCCAGGCGCGAAGGGCTTCCAGCCACATCATGACTTGGCCCTTGTCGTCCACGGCGCCTCGGGCGACGACGCGGGGGCCGTGCGGCCCGTCGGACAAGGCAGGATCGAACGGGGGATGGGTCCACAGGTCCAGCGGCTCCGCCGGCTGCACGTCGTAGTGGCCGTAGAACAGCAGGTGCGGCACGTTCCCGCCCGGGCCGGGATGGCGGCCCAGCACGACTGGATGGCCCGGCGTTCGGTGCAGCGCCGCGTCGAATCCCATCGCGGCAAGCTGGTCCCGCACCCACGCCGCCGCGGCACCGCAATCGGCGGCGTGCGCCGGCTGCGCGCTGACGCTTGGGATGCGCAGGAAGTTGAACCAACGCTCCCGCGCGGCGTCCAGGGTGGCTTCGATGTGGTCGAGCACGGCTTCGGTCTGCATGGGCGCAGTCTGGCCAATGGCGGGGCGCAAATCTAGGGGCGAGCGCCGGTTCGATCACCCACGCAGGTTGCGGACCGGAACGTCCTCACGCCGGAGCTGCGCGACCGTGCCGCCCGTCCAGGAGTTGGCGCCGGGATCGACGTTTGGCATCGGGATGTCGGCACGGTTCGTTCTCCGCTCTGCGAACGAGACGCCGAACCTCTTGTCCCGGTCATCGAGCATGGATTGCTCGGCTTGCCCATCCTGCGTGAAACCCATCATGAGCTGCGGAATGCCCATCGGGAAATCATGGTCGCGGTCGATCTGCCAGGTGTGCCAAGTCTTCCCGTAGGTTGTGGCGAGGTCGGTCATGAAGGCGTGCTCGGCCAGTTCCGGAACGCCCGGGGCGATCAGCTCGCCCGACTTCACCTCGTAATGATGGCTGTGCCACAATTTCTTCTCGTCCGCCGGCAGGGTTTTGAACAGCCGCTCGCTGACGATGTACTCGATGCCGATCAGCTTGGCGTTGGCAAGGTTGGAGTCGTAAATCACGCACTGGTGGAAATCCTCGGTCAGATGCGTGCAGAAGTGGTTGGCCTCGACCTGACGCCCCATGTCGTCGGCATAGAAGTGGAAGCCGTTGAGGTACTCGCTCATCGCGTCAATCGGCCGCTTGGACTGCACGGCATCCGCGGCCGTATCAAGCATGTGGCTCCGCGCCGACAGCGGGCTGCCGGGAACGGCGGTGTCCGCCCTGTCCTCGGCGGAGGCCTTCCGGCCGAGAAGCGCCGTGAAAGGGGCGGCGACTGCGCTCGCCGCGAGGGACCGGCTGAAGCAGCGGCGGCATGTCATATTGTGGAGCAAACCCATTCGGAGCCTCCGGCGTGGCAATGCTGGCCTGCTGTGAGGAGCAGGCCAGTTCACATGAAGCTGTGCGTCAGCCCGGCTGAGCCGCCTGCATTGCCGCCCAAATCCGCTGCGGCGTCGCCGGCATGTCGATGTGGCGCACGCCTGTCTGCGCCAGCGCATCCACCAGCGCGTTCATAACCGCCGGCAGCGCGCCGGCGCACCCGGCCTCCCCGCAGCCCTTCACGCCCAGAACGTTGGTGCGGGCCGGAACCGGATGGCTTTGGAAAGCGAAGCGCGGCGCGTCCGCGGCGTGGGGCAGGGCGTAGTCCATGAAGGAGCCGGTCATCAACTGCCCGTCCTCGTCATACGCCGTCGCTTCCATCAGTGCCTGGCCGATGCCTTGCACGATGCCGCCATGCGCCTGGCCCTCCACCAGCATCGGGTTGATCAACACGCCGAAGTCGTTGACCATGTTGTAGCGCACCACCGCGGCGACGCCGGTTTCCGGATCGACCTCAACCTCTGCCACATGGCAGCCGTTCGGGAAAGCGGATGGCGCGGCCTCATGGATGTGCCGCACGTCCAGCGTCGCGGGCACGTCCGGCGGCACCGCCATGCCGGCGCGCAGTTGCTCCGCAAGCTCCAGGATACCGACGCCGCGGTCGGTGCCGGCGATGACGAACCGGCCACGCTCGAACTCGATGTCATCCGCCGCCGCTTCCAGCGCGTGCGCGGCGATGCGGCGGCCCTGCTCGATGCAGAGCACGCTGGCTTCCACGATGGCGGCGCCGCTCGCCATCATGCTCTTCGACCCGCCAGTGCCGCCCCCGGCGATCAGTGCGTCGCTGTCACCCTGCAGCAGCCGCACCCGGTCGAATGGGATACCCAGCCGGTCGCCCAATACCTGCGCAAACGGCGACGCGTGGCCCTGGCCGTAGTCCAGCGTGCCGGTGATGATCGTCACCGTCCCGTCCGGCTCGAAGCGGATGCCGCCCATCTCCTGCGACGGCGGCGCGGTCACTTCCAAGTACTGGCCGACGCCGCGCCCGCGCAGCTTGCCCCGGCAGCGGCTTTCCGCGCGCCGGGCGGCAAAGCCATCCCAATCGGCCATCGCCAGCGCATTTTCCAGGATCGCCGGGAAGTCGCCGCTGTCATAGGCCATGCCGGACGGCGCGTTGTACGGCATCTGCTCCGGCCGGATGTGGTTGCGGCGGCGCAGCTCCACCCGGTCGATGCCCATCTCGGCCGCGGCGGCGTCCACCAGCCGCTCCATGTAGTAGTTGCCCTCCGGCCGCCCGGCGCCGCGATACGGCCCGACCGGCGTGGTGTTGGTGAACACGCAGCGCGCCGACGCCTCGATCAGCGGGGTCGCATAAACGCCCACCATGTTCTTCATGGTGTTCACCGTCGGCGGGATGGTCGTCGCGTTGCTGAGATAAGCGCCCAGGTTGCCGTAGCCCTCGACGCGGATCGCCAGGAAATGCCCCTCGGCGTCCAGCGCCAGCGCCGCGTCCACCTCGTGGTCGCGCCCATGGCTGTCCGAAAGGAAGCTGTCGGAGCGTTCGTCCGTCCACTTCACCGGGCGGCCCAGGGCGCGGGCGGCGTGCAGCAGGCACGGATACTCGGGGTACACGGACGCCTTCATGCCGAACGACCCGCCGACGTTGCCGGTCAGCACGCGCAGGCTCTCCATAGGCACGCCCAGCACATCTTTCAGTGATTCGCGCATCCCGAACACGCCCTGGCAGCCCAGCCGCAAGGTGAAGCGCCCCGTCGCCGGGTCGTAGTCGGCGAGGGCCGACCGCGGCTCCAGCGCGCTGACCACGATGCGGCTGTTGCTGATCCGCAGGCGCGTGACATGGGCCGCCCGCGCGAAGGCGGCGGCCACGGCGGCGCTGTCCCCGTGGTGGTAGTCCATCGCCAGGTTCCCTGGCGCTTCGTCATGCAGCAGGGGCGCGCCGGGTCCGGCCGCGGCGCGGGCGTTGGTCACGGCGGGCAGGGAGTCGATGTCCAGCAGCACGGCTTCCGCGGCGTCCCGCGCCTGCTTGGGCGTTTCCGCCACCACGAACGCGACGGGATCGCCGACGTAGCGCACCTTGGCCTCGGCCAACGGCATCTGCGCCGGGCGGGGCGTAGGGGAGCCGTCGCGGTTCTTGCCGCGCGCCGCCGGCATGGCGCCGATGCCGCCCGCCCGCAGGTCGGCCGCCGCGTAAACGCCCAGCA
>CAXTUQ010000521.1:0-4449 GCA_964247405.1 uncultured Acetobacteraceae bacterium | reverse complement strand
GCATGACGACGGCGCACCAGAGGCCGACGATCTGCCGTCAGTGCCGGTCCGCCGGCGCCGTGCGCGCAAAGACAGTGGCGAGGACCGCGCCGCGGCCTGACCAACCATACCCATGCCTGCTTTCGAAGGAGCAGGCATGGGAACCCAAGGAAACCCGACCATGACGAGAACCACTCCCTCCGGCGGCCTCGCCGACCTGCTGAAACGTCGGAGGAACGAATTGGGAATGTCCTACAAGGACACGGGAGCGGCAGCCGGCATTGACCAGTCATTGGTTTGGCAGATCGAGCGCGGGATTTCAGCAAACCCGAAGATCCTCGTCCTCGCCGCGTTGGCAAGCGCGCTGGAACTGTCCTTCCACGACGTTTGCGACGCAGCCTTGGTTGACGCGGCAACGCTGACCAACGCGACCGCCAGCAGGCGCAGGGTCCATGGCCTCAGACAAGACGACGAGGACGGGGCAGCATGACCGGCCTCGCACGCAAAACCGGCCAGGAATGCGGCACCGTGCCGGTCCCGCCCGCCGACAGCATTCCGCGCGTGCCTCGGCTGCGCGACGACACCACGCCCTTGGAGCGGCTGCTCGACCTGCCACCCACAAGCTGACCCGCCGCGCCGGGACAAAACCCGGCGCTCCAACCCCATCCATCCCGCAACGGCGAGGCCCCGGTCTCGCCGTTGCCGTTTCCAGCCCAGGAGACCGCTCATGCCCACCAACGACCCGTTCACCGCGCCGGGGCTGCCACCTTTGTGCTACGCCTGCCATCCCGAGACCAGCGCCACCGTCCTGATCGTGCGGGGCGAGGACGGCTACCATCTGATCCGAACCTTCCTCACCCCCGGACAGCTCAACGCGGCGCTGGCCGAGCCGCCGACCGACAAGCAGGTCCAGGCCATGCTGGTCGGAAGCATG
The DNA here is from genome assembly GCA_964247405.1 of uncultured Acetobacteraceae bacterium. Classification (GTDB taxonomy): domain Bacteria; phylum Pseudomonadota; class Alphaproteobacteria; order Acetobacterales; family Acetobacteraceae; genus CAHJXG01. Next base: position 3,536 of record CAXTUQ010000521.1, on the reverse strand, counting down.
TTCGGCTGGCAGGTGCCCGGGGCGGACCCGGCCCGTCATGCCGCCGCAAGAGCCGACGTGCAACCTGCCGCGACCGAGCCGCTGCCGTTGTTCCCCATCGTGGCGAGCTGGGGCGGACCCGACACGCCGTTCCGGCTGATGTGGCGCAGCCCCGTCCGTCCAGGGCCGTCTCCCGACCAAGACGCGCTCTGGGCCTGTGCCGGCCAGCAGCTTGGCCTGTATGGCTGGTTGTGGATCGCCGACCAGCGCGTCAAGCAGGCGTTCGGTCGTGGCCTGCTCGACCTGCCGCCGCGCGACTGGCGGGCGCTGTACAACAGCCGCGTGCCACCGACCGAGGCCGTGGACGTCGCCATCGACGAGCACGCGGCCCAGCACGGCACAGGAGCCGTCGTGGCACAGGCCCCAGTATCCCCGACCGCCTGACGGCCTGCGCCGTTCAGCCCGTCCCCCGGCCTGAGCCGGGCAGTCCACCCGTTTCCATCCGCACCGGCCAGCGCGCGCACATCGGGTGCGCGTGGGAGGCCATGCACGCATCCAGAGGACAGCCATGCCCGCAACCATCACCCTTCGCACCATTCCCGGCTGCATCGAGTGCGGCGATCACCACAATGCGACGGTGCTGGAACCGTTCGGCCCCTCGCTCGGGCAGGTATCCGCTGGGGTCGCGACCGTCGCCGACGTCGGCATCGCCGTGCAGGCCTTCGGCGCCCACATCCGCGCGGCGCACCCGGACACCTCGTTCCTGGTGTCCGTTTCGGTCCGCAAAGGCGACCGCAAGCCAAACGGCTACGTCAAAGCCGCCCTCAACAACGGCTTCGGCCAGGAGGACTTCCTGCACGTGATCGACAAGCGGACCACGCAGGCCGTCCCTGCCGCACCCGCCGCGGCATAGGGGTTGGACATGGACCTCACCCCCGTGGCCGCCTGGGGCGACCGCACGACGCCCTTCCGGCTCGACGGCCAGGCCCCGGTCGAGCGCCGGCCCCCGGACAACCGGCTCTGGGACTACGCCGGGCACGAGCTTGGCTTCTACGGCTACCTGCGCATCGCTCATACCCGCATCCTGCGCCGGATCGGGCTTGGCTTGCTGGACCTGTCCGACCGGCGGTGGCGCGACGCCTACGTCGAACGCCAGCATCCCTGGGAGGCCGCGGACAAGGCCATCGCGGACGAAGCCGCCGAGATGGGGTGCGAACTATGACCCGGCACCGCATGCGTCTGGTCGAGCGCCTGATCGAGGAGGACAGCGGCGACTTCATCGTGGAAGCACCGACGCCCGCGCTGGCCGCCGGCATCCTGCTGGCGGCGCACGACAAGGCGCGCGAGCAGTGCAGCAACGTCGTCACCCTGCCGGACGGGCAGCGCCGCCGCATCGAGCCCACCAACGTCGTCGAGAACGTCACATTCTGTCTGCTGATGAGCGAGGAAGGAGAGGAGATCGAGGAAATCGAACCCGATTGGGAAGGCGCCACGGCGGACGAGCAGCAGCGGAACGCGCAGAGCATTTGCGGCCCGGAGCAGGCCGGCACCGTGGAGCCAAGCCCATGATGCGCCAGTATAAGGCACAGCGGCGGCGCGGCGGTGCCAATCCACTGGGCGTCGGCGTGATCGCGGTAGGCTCCATCTACTACCTGCAGGACCCCGGGTGGTTTGGCGACCGCTACCCCGGCCTGCCGGTTTGCAGGGCTCCCTGGCAGGTCGAGGCGTTCACCAACGGGATGCTCCATGCCGCCCGGCGCGACCCAGAAACGCAGCAATGGCGGGACAGCTACTGGAGCGGCCGGTCCGACCTGGCCGTGGTCCGCTCGCTGCGCGACGGGCAGCGGCAGACCGTCGCCGTGCGCCTGCTGGTCCTGCACGACGACCTTGGGCTGGCCAAGGGCAGCACCGCGTATCCCACGTTGCCCGACATGCGGCTTTACCGCTTCCAACCCCACATGGGCCGGCCCGCGCCGGTGCTGGACCGTGCCGCATGACCCAGCCTCACGCGCGCCAGCCCAGGTGCCGAAGCATCGGAACAAGAGCAACCAGCCCGCCCTCAGCTTGTAAGAACGCATCGCACCATGGCCGCAGAGGGCCGAAGACCACGCGGCCGGAGGTCGCCTGATAGCCACGTATAGGAACTCACGCCATGTCCTTGCTCCCGACTGCCCACTGCGCTGCCGCCCGGAACGGCGCTGCGCTTGCGAGATCCCGTCTTTTGGGGAAACGGCAGGCAGGGCAGCCCATCCCAGACCTGGCCGCCCTCACCCTCCTTGTGCTGGCCGCAATGGCCACGGTTTTGGCTGCGCCGGCGCGCGCCGAGGACCAGCCAAGGCTGACCCTCGAAGACACCGGCCTGTCCGTCACCATCGCCAAGACCGTCCCCGGGTATGTCAAGAACGGGGGCGGTGGCTCGGGCAACACCGGCCCGCTCATCTCGCGGTCCTGGCTGCCGTTCCTCATGACGTCCGAGGCGTGCAGGGCTCGCCTGATCGACGAGCTCATCTCCACGGTACAGGATGCGGGCCTCGCCTCGGCCTTGCCGGCGACACGCCCGACGCTCCCGGACGGGGCAGGAAGCCTCAACTTCAACCTTTCGGAAACCTACATCACAGTTGCCTGCCACAAGCTCCGTTGACGACGGCCGAGGCGAGGGCAGCATTGGGTCAGGCGGCTCGGCCTGTCCCGCCGGCAGCCTTCCGCTTCGGTCACGCCGGCCGGGCTTGCGGCCCGAGGCCGCGGCTGTGCAGAACCTGCCCCATGCCGGGCCGAGGCAGCCCAAGACGACGGAGACGTGCCCATGACAATCTTGAGCGCCGTCGATGACGCCCTGATCGACCGCGTGTTCCAGCCGATCGTCAACCGGCTCCAGGTCGCCAACGTCGCGCACGCCGCCATCCCTTGTTACGCCCTTTACGTCGGCGCGCAGATCGGCCGGGCCGTGGTCCTGCAAGCCCAGGGCTTGCTCGGTGAACGGGCGCCGGGCATCGCGTTCGACATCGCGGCGGCGTGTTTCATCTACGGCTTGGCCATCGTGCTCGGCCGAACCTCGCGAGCCGGGCCGAACCCGGTCAGATACAATCCCGTCTGCCGCCTTTACCGGCTGGCCAGCGTGTTCCTGACGCTTTGGCGCTTCGGCCTCGTGCCGTTTGTCCGGCATCTCGACGCGGACACGCTGCTGTCGTGGGGCGGTTTCGGGCTGTGGGCGGCCGGGCTCTACTTCGAGAGTTGCGACAGCCCGCCCCCGCAGCTCGGACGCCGGATCGTCACCGGCACGGTACCGAACGCAACCTGAAAGCTGGCAGGCAGCAAGCCGTTCGGCGGGCGGCTGATCCATGGCGATGCCGAACGTGCTTGCTGGGTTGATCCGGCGGGCAGGTGCCACGAGGGAACACCCGGAAAACCGAAAAGCCACGAGCATTGGGAGAGGATTGGCTCCGGCCCGTGCCGGCGCGTCCCCTCGGGTTTGCCGCGGCTTGAACCGGGCCGGGGCCGGGCCAATCGGGATAGGGGGGCACCTCGCGGTGCCACCCCTCCCACACCACCGGGCATAC
>CAXTUQ010000520.1:0-4453 GCA_964247405.1 uncultured Acetobacteraceae bacterium | reverse complement strand
GTCATAGGGCGGGTGGCCGGAAAGCGCAGAAGCGCCTGGGGGAAAGGAAAGGTCGTCAAGATCGGACATGCCGCCGAGTGCGGCTGGCTCCAGGGTCATGCCAAGCGCCCGGTGCCGGTGGTGCCCGCAGGGCCGGCCGGTTTGCACTCGCGTCCGCCTCCGTGACGCTTGCGGCTGTCCCGACGAGGAGGCCGACACCATGCAGCACTCCATCCCCCCCATCCGTGATCACGCCGGTTCACGCGGCGCTTCGCATTCCCGACAACAACGGAGGCGCCCCATGCTGTCCGTGGTCGACAGGAACGGCAGGCCCGTCCGCTCGCTGGACGCCGCCGAGACGGAGGCGATGCTGGCGGCCTTCGCGCGGCCAGGCGCGACCGCTGCGGCGCGCACGCGCGGGGCGGACATCGTGCGCAAGGTCCAGCAAAGGAACTGCTGGTTCCGCTGCGGCTGCCTCGACGGGACCGAGCCGGCCCCCATCCTGGTCCCCGTGCTCGAACAGCACATCCGCCGCAGTTCGCACCACCCCGACCACGCCGACGGCTGCCCGTTCGAGATGGGCAACGTCGGCAGCGTGGCCCACGCCCGGCGCCTGCGCGAGCCGGAGCCGGGCGAGGTGTTCCGGCTGGTGGGTGCGATCAGGCCGGGCGCCGCCGTGGCTGGCGTGCAGCCGGGCAGGCGCGGGGTCCACAAGACCCACGACCGGGACAAGCTGTCGCAGCTGCTGTTCAAGCTGCTGTCCGAAGCAGGGGTGCACCGGGTTGGGCGCGGGCCGCGCGGCCCCGGCGAGCAGTGGGAAGCGGTGTACAGGGCGGCGCGCGGCATTCCTTTGGGCGAGGGCCTGCGGCTGTCGGATGTGCTGCACACCGACCCCGGGCAGCTCGACCTGTTGCTGGGCTGCATCCGGTCGCGGCAGCATTGGCCGCGGATGACCCGTCCGCACGGGGTGCTGGTGTTCGCGGCTGTCCGCATCGAGGGCGAGGTGATCGTTGCCGCCTCGGGCGCGCGGCTCGCGGTGGAGGGGCCAATCTCGGTGTTCGGCCCCGGGCGGGGCGACCGGCGGACCGGCCCGTTCATCGTGGCCGCGCTGGTCGCCTCGCCGGACGGGCACGCGCCGCCGATGCCGATGAAGGCCTTCGCCCAGCCGTGCTGGTCGACCGAGGACATCCTGCCGCTCGACAGCGGCCGGGAGCGGGACACCCTGGACATCCTGGTGCGCTTCCGGGCCTGGATGGCGGGGCAGGGCTACGCGGTCGGGATCACCAAGCCGCTCTTTGACCGGGCCAAGTACTACTTCGGGGACAAGGAGCCGGACCAGGTGGTGAAGCCGGACTTCGAGGGCACGGTCCATGCCATCGACGGGCAGCGCTTCCTGCGAAGCTTCGTGATCGAGACGATGGGAATGGACACTGACGAATACCGGGCCAACAAGGTCCGCCTGAAGCAGATCCTGACGCGCAAGCCCGGCTTCTACCTGGAGCACGTCGCCTACGGCGGCGCCGAGCAGGCGGGCCGTGACGCCCGGTTCCGCAAGGACCTGCTCGCGTTCGGCAAGCTCGTGACGCAGGCGGACAAGCGAAAGACTGCCTAACCGTCAGGTCGTGAAGCATCGTTGAAATCCTCGCATTGAAGGTGCTGAACCCAGATCAGCTTCCCCCATGCATCATCGACCTGGACAAGCGCCTGCCGACTGGAAGCGGCGCGAAATGCGCCTTGCAGGACTACAGCCTGCGCGTTTTCGGAGTGCTCCTGCGGCACAGGCAGAAGCCTGCCCTCGGCTGCATGTGCCTCATTGACCATGCTTGCCGTGCTCCCCGACCGTGACGCCCAGGGGATAGGCGATGCCGCCGATCGCGGATGCCGTCCCGATGGACACATCGTGCACGCCTGCGAGCCATGCCAAAACGAGAGCGGCAAGCAAAAGCCATGCTGCCCAAAAGCTCTTTGGGTGCGTCGGGGGTGTCTGCGCTTCGTTCATTCCTTCAGCCCCAACTCTGAGAGAACTTCTTCCGCCGCACGCCTGAAACGAATGTCTCGTTCCATGTCGGATCGGTTTGGCGACATCTGGACGATCTCACTCCAAATCATCCAGCGTCCAACCTGCTTCAAGCCGAATGGGTTGTGGGCGGCAAGCCAGATGCCCAGACGAACGCGCCAAGGGAAATGTCTGGTTGTCTTCAAGATCCCAGCGCTCATCCCTGCTCTCCTTCGGGCGACCGGCCCTGCCCGTCACCGTGTCTCGCCGCTGTCCGCAAGGATCTTCGCCCGCGCCTTGCTCACCGCGTCCATCAGCGCCACGAAGTTGGCGCTGCCCAGCGCCTCGCGGTTGACGACCACCACCGCGCGCTGCGTGGGAACCTCCACCGCCTTGGTGCCGTAAAGCATCCCGGCCGGCTGCAGGGCGGGGTAGGTGCCGGACGGGATCTCCAGCATCTCGTAGAGCGGGTTGCCGCGCTCGTCCTTGGCGTCGCGGAACACCCGGCCCGTCGCCGGCACCAGCATCAACTGGTCGCCGTAGCGGTCGTTGATCTTGTTCATGTCGCCCGAGTGCAGGCCCACGTCGTAGATCATGCAGGACACCGCGCTGCCCTCGGCGGCAAGGCCCGCGCCGATGATGCCGCCCTCGAACACCAGGGGGACGACGCCGTAGCGGTCCTTGTCGTAGTTGATCCAGTTCTGGAACGTGACCCAGCTCCCCGACCCGCTCTCGCCCACCGCCACGGGGTGCTTCGCATCCACGTAGTAGAGGTTGTCGATGCCCGCCCGCCTGTTGCACAGGGCATGGACATACTCCCGGTGCAGGGTCGAGGCGCGGGTGAGCACGCGGGCGTCGGAGGCGCGCGCCCGCGCGAAGGCCGGGATGGCGTCGCTCTGCACGATGGCCGCCTTGCAGGTCTTGCCCTCGGCGATCAGGCCCAGGTTCTCCCAGCTCCCCTTGGTTTCCACCGGCTTGATCGTCACCTGCGACCTGTCGGCGGCGGCGGCGATGGTCTGCCCCGCCCCGTAGTAGACGCCGCTCTTGCCGCCGGTGCAGATCGCGACCTCCTCGGCGGCCCGCGCCGCGTGTCCCAGATGCGTGCCCGCAAGCAGGGTGGCCGCGAGCAGCAGGTGCTTGATCATCATGTGTTCCCTCCACGTGTTCCCAAGGCGCGCCGCTGCGGACGCTCCATTGTTGCCATCCGTGTACAAGGCAGAGGAGGCCTGCCTGGTTGCGCCCTTGGCGACCAACCCGGGTGGCGGTCCTGCATGGGCCGGATTTGCATGGTGCGAACCTGATGACCCGCTTGCGCCGCCGGCGCGACGGCGCATGGACCACCCGTCGGCTTCGTAGGCGGCCAGACGGCGGCCCGGGCCTGGCCACGACCATTCGTGCCAAGAACAGCCGGTCGTTCGTGTCAGGCCGCCGTTGCCCATTGAGATCTTAACCGTCACGAGGGTTGTCCCCTTTGAGGAGTGGCATCAACGCTTGGACGTGCATCCAGGTGGACACCGTCAGGGCGCCGACGAAGAACCCGAAAGACAGCCATCCCGAAGCCCTGTGAAGAAACGGGACGACAAGCTCGGAAACACGTGGCGTGAGCCAGCCTGCCTCGGCAGCAAAGGGTGCAAAGGGCGGCCCAGTCAGGACGAAGAAGGCAATTGCGGTCGTGCAGGCTTTCGTTGCCAGACGCATCACTGGCGAAGTGCGGATGCGCTCCGCAGCCTGCACACCCCGATGATACTCTGGTGCCGTCTTTGGGTCATTCGACATTGGCGACACCTCCGCGTGAGTCCGGTCGGCATCACTGCTATGGCGCATCGGTGTTTCCTCGGTCTGTGCCGGATCAGTCCGGCGCTGCGCCAGCTTAAGGGACACCGACGCGAGTGGTGACCGAGCAGGGCACTTCGGCCGCAAGCCGGGACGTGATCCGCCTCGATGTACCTCGCCGATGGCCGGATCGCCTCCAGCATGTTCCGGCCGCTTCCGGGCCTTGAGATCGCCGACACCCTACGAAGTGATTTCGGCGCCATCCTTGGCCGCGTCCCCGACCACCTTCAGCATTGCCTCGACCACCTTGCGCGCCCTGTCCGGGTCCTGCTCGGCCGCGATCCATCCGGTCAGCTCAGGTGCGTTCATCGTCCGGACGCTTCCAACTCGTTGCCGGCCCGGGTCCCGGCACCCGATCCTGCCCTGACCCACCCAGCCTGACGCGTCCGCGACGGGGGGCAAACCTCCGCTCAGCCGCGCCTGGCTCCCCTGACAGACGCCCCTCCTGACCTCGGCGGCGGCCGCGCTCCGCACTCGCGTCCGCCTGCGCGACGACGGGGGAGAGGGACGACGAGGGGAGACCGAGACGGAGCTACCGCCGCCGCAGGCCGCGCCGCAAGGGTGTGTCGCGCCGAGGCGCTCCCGGGCTGCGCCCGCCCTTGCCCCGCAGCCCGCGCCCGCGGGTGCCGGGAGGGGATCAGGACG
>CAXTUQ010000519.1:0-4465 GCA_964247405.1 uncultured Acetobacteraceae bacterium | reverse complement strand
CCAGCAGGCGGTGCGGCTGTTCCGCTGCGAAACCCCGATGGTCGCGGCGGTGCAGGGCGCCGCGGTCGGCGGCGGGCTGGGGCTGGCGATGGTGGCGGATTTCCGGGTGGCGTCGGCGGAGTCGCGGTTCACCGCCAACTTCAACCGCCTGGGCTTCCATCCCGGCTTCGGCCTGAGCGTGACGCTGCCGCGCGCGGTCGGCCAGCAGAAGGCGGCGCTGCTGTTCTACACCGGGCGGCGGATCGGCGGCGAGGAGGCGCATTCCATCGGGCTGGCCGACGTGCTGGCGCCGCAGGCGGAGTTGCGCGGGACGGCGCTGGCCCTGGCGGCGGAGATCGCCGGGTCCGCCCCGCTCGCCGTCACGGCGACGCGCCGGACGCTGCGCCGCGGTTTGGCCGAGGCGGTCGAGGCGATCACCGACCATGAGCTGGGCGAGCAGCAGCGGCATTTCGAGACGGCCGATTTCGCCGAAGGGGTGAAAGCGATGGCGGAGCGGCGGGCGCCGAGGTTTGCCGGGCAGTAAGGGACCAAGGCCTGATCAGCCGCCAAGGCTGAGTTCCTGTTCGACGACCCGCACCCACCAGGCCGCGCCGAGCGGGATGATCTCGTCGTTGAAATCGTATTTCGGCGTGTGCAGCCCATGCGCCACGCCGTCCGGACCCATGCCGTTGCCGATGAAGATGAAGGCGCCGGGCTTGGCGTCCAGCATGAACGCGAAGTCCTCGCCGCCGGTGACGGGGGATGCTGGGTTTTCTGGCGCGGCCCGTTGGTCGATGTCTGGAACAGGTACTTGAGCTGCTTGCCGTCCTTGGCGCGGATGCCGTCCGGGCCGGGCTTCCAGCCGGCCTTGTCCAGTATCGAGGCCGCCTTCTCGACGCTGAACTCGAACGTGGTGTTGGGCGACCGGAACGGCGCCGGGTTGATGACGACGTTCGGGGACGCGACGCCGCCCCGGCCGTAGATGTACTTGTGCACGCTCTCCCGGTCCACCAGCAGCGACAAGGCCTGCCGGACAGCGGGGTCCGAGAGGCTGGGATGCGTGGTCTTGACGCTCGACCGCTCGCCATCGACCTCGGTGTTCGGGTCGGTGCTGTTGAGCTGGATCATCTCGAGGTTGCCGCCCTCGGTGATGCGCACGGAGCCTTTGCCGGCCGCCTCAAGCCGGGTCAGCACCTCGTCCTCCACCTGGAGATTCCAGGCGAGGTCCTACTCGCCCGTTTGCAGCACGGCCCGCGCGGCCGAGGTGGCGTCGCCCCCGCCCTTCATCTCCACCGCGTCGAAATACGGCCGGTTGGGTTGGTGATAGTCCGGGTTGATGACCCCGGCGACGAGGTCGCCCGGGCGGAACTCCTTGAACAGGTAGGGACCCGTGCCGACCGGCTGGAGGTTCGTCGGCGCGTCCCGCGACTTGGCCCCGGCATAGGCTTCGAACAAATGCTTCGGGATAATCATCCCGTTGTTGCCGACGAACGCATCCGCCCAGAACGGCATCGGCGTGTCGGAAGACACCCGGACGGTGAACGCGTCAATCTTCTCGGCCGTCACGGTGTTGTAGCTGCCGACCGTGACGGCGGCGGTCGCCGGGTCGCGCGCATAGGACCAGTTGAACACCACGTCGTCGGCGGTGAAGGGCTGGCCGTCGTGCCACTTGACCCCCTGCTTGAGCTTCCAGGTCACAGACTTGCCGTCCTCGGCCAGGCCACCGTTGGCAATGCTCGGGATTTCCGCCGCGAGGACCGCGCGGATTTCCGCGTTGGAGTCCCAGGCGGCGAGCGGCTCATAGAACAGGCGGGAGCCGTCCTGGTCCTTGGTGCCCACCGCGAAGTGCGGGTTGAGCAGGGTCGGCCCCTGCCACCACAGCAGCTTCAGCGTGCCGCCGCCGCCTGCCTTCGTGGGCTTGTAAGTCGATGCGGGCTGCGCCACTGCCGCGCCGCCGAGCGCCAGCAACTGCGTCGCCATCGGCGCGGTCAGGCCAAGCCCGACCATGCGGCGGACAAAGGCCCGGCGCGGCAAGCGGCCCTGCTTCACGGAATCGATTGCCGCTCGAAGTTCGCGCTCGTCCATGGACCCCTCCGGCAAGGGCGGCACCGCGCCCTCAAACAAGTTCAGCACCTCGTCCGCGGTAATGCTACGCAAATCCTATGCCGGCGCTGAGGGCTGACATCGGGACCGGCGGCGTCTAGCATCCGCTCAGGTCAAGCAACGGGCCGCGGCAACGGCCTGGAAGGAGCGGCACATGGCGGTATCCATCGAACGGCTGGGTCCGACGCTGGGGGGACAAGTCACCGGGCTGGATCTGACCAAGCCGCTCGACCCCGCGCAGGTCGCCGCCATCGAGGCGGGCATGGACGAGCACGCGGTGCTGGTGTTCCCGGCGCAGCGGATCACCGACGAGCAGCAGAAGGCCTTTTCGCTGAACTTCGGCGCGCTGGAGGAAACCGCCGGCGGCAACGTCACGCCCGCGGACCAGCGCCGGCTCGACCCGCAGATGGCCGACGTGTCCAACCTCGACCAGCACGGCAAGCCGCTGGCCCGGGACGACCGGCGCCGGATGTTCAACCTCGGCAACCAGCTCTGGCATTCCGACAGCTCGTTCCGCGCCACGCCGGCGAAGTACTCGATCCTGTCGGGGCGCGTGGTGTCCACGTCGGGCGGCAACACCGAGTTCGCCGACATGCGGGCCGCCTATGACGCGCTGGACCCGCGGACCCGGGACGAGGTGGAGGACCTGGTTTGCGAGCACTCGCTGATGTTCTCGCGCGGCGCGCTCGGCTTCGACGCGCTCACCGCGGAGGAGCGTGCGATGTTCGCGCCGGTGCGGCAGCGCCTGATACGCACGCATCCGAAGACCGGGCGCAAATCGCTGTACTTGTCCTCGCACGCCGGGGGGATCGTGGGATGGCCGGTGCCGGAAGCGCGCGCCTTCCTGCGCGACCTGGGTGAGCACGCGACCCAGCCGCAGTTCGTTTACGTGCACCGCTGGCAGCCGTTCGACTTGGTGATGTGGGACAACCGGCAAACCATGCACCGCGTCCGCCGCTTCGACGCCGACCAGGTGCGCGACATGCGGCGCACGACGGTGGCGGGAGACGGGCCGACGTATCGGCAGGCTGCGGCGGCGTAGCCTCGGCTCGACGCCTACCCCCCCGGCGAGAACAGCCGCGACAGCGCCCCATGGGCCGAGCCGGGCGCCGCATCCGGACCGACCGTGATCGTCGCCGTCATTCCCGCCGCGAGGTGCACCGTGTCGGGCACCTGGTCGATGTGGATACGCACGGGGATGCGCTGCGCCAGGCGGACCCAGGTGAACACCGGGTTCACCGTGGCCAGCCCCAGGTCGCCCGGGACGGTGTTCGGCGTGTTGATGCCCCGGGCGACGCTTTCCACATGCCCGCGCACCGGGTCCGGATAGCCCATCAGCGCCGCCATCGCCGGGTCGCCCACGCGGATGCCGCGGAGCTTGGTTTCCTCGAAGTAGCCCACCACCCAGAAGCTGTCGCTGTCCAGCACGGCGATGTTGCGGGCGCCCTTGGTGGCATAGTCGCCCTCGCGCAGCAGCAGGTTGGTGACGTAGCCGCCCACCGGGGACAGCACGTGGGTGCGCTTCAGGTCGATGCGGGCTTGGCTGACCTGGGCCACCGCGGTGGCCAGGGCTGCGGCGGCGATCTCGGAGTCGCCCTGGTAGCGTTGCAGTTCCTCCTGCGAGGTGGACAGGGTGGTCAGGTCTTGCCGCCGGGCGGCCTGGGCCTGCTTCGTCTTGAGATCGGCCTGCTTGCTGTTCACGTTGGCCTCGGCGGTCGCCACCGCGACCTCGTAGTCCACGGGGTCGATGTCATACAGCGGGTCGCCGCGGCGCACCTCCTGGTTGTCCACGACATGCAGGGTGGTGATGCGGCCCGACACCTCCGGCGCGATGTTGACAACGTTGGCCAGCACCTGCCCGTCCCGCGTCCAGGGGCCGGTGACGTAGTGGGTCCAGATGGCGACGCCGGCGAGCAGGGCCGCGGCCAGGATGGCGACCGTGACGGCGATCCGGACGGTACGGCGGGCTTGGCCGAGCATCAGGCGGGCACAAGGAGTGATGGCAACGGGCGCACGGTGGGTCCTTCGCTACAGCAGCGCCACCAGCGCGCCCAGCAGGCAGATGTAAAGCCCGGTCTCCGCCAAGGGCGGGTTCCAAACCCAACGGAGCAGGCCCAACCGGATCAGCAGCCAGCGCAGCGGAAGGTAGATCAGCAGGGCCGCCAGCATATAGGCCACCAGCGGCGAGAAGAACACGCCGGCCACGTTCGTCTCACGCCACATCGGTGCGGCCCCCGGTTACGCGCCCGGTCACGCCCCCGGTCACGCCGTGGCGGCGCAGCGCCCGGCCCTGCCGCCGCAGCAGCACCGCCGAGCCGTACAGCCCGGCAGCGGCCTGCAGCGCCGCGCGCCTTGCCTCGCCCACATCCTGATGAGCTGGGGC
>CAXTUQ010000518.1:0-4466 GCA_964247405.1 uncultured Acetobacteraceae bacterium | reverse complement strand
GCTGCCGCCCAGCGCCACCGTGTCGCCCTCGGCCACCGCGCGGTCCAGCCGCGGCAAGCGCCGCGCGTCCGCCGCGGCGCCGACCACCGGGCAGCCGTAGCGGGCGCGGACCGCATCGGTGCCTGCCACGTGGTCGCCATGGTGGTGCGTGAGCAGGACCATGTCGAGGCGGCCCCCGGCGGCCTCCACCGCGGTGATGCAGGCGTCCGCGTCGGCGGGATCGACGAACGCCGTGACGCCGGTGGCCTCGTCCCGCAGCAGCCAGGCGTAGTTGTCGGACAGCATGGGGACGGCGTGGGCGGACAGGGTCATGAACGGCGCTCCGCTTCGAATGGGCGCACCCTGTCGCACCTGCTGCCGCAGATCAAGCGGGAGAGCAGATCGGGCGGAAAGCTGGCCCAAAGACTGGCCCAGAGACATGTTGTGCCGGGGACATGCTATATCAGGCCGCATGACGGCCGATGCCCAATCCGCGGCGGAGTTCTACGCGACGGCGCGCGGCGCCGTGGCCTGCCGGCTGCTGCGGAACCGCCTGGCGCTCGCCTGGCCGGACGTGACGGGCTTGGCTGTGCTGGGCCTTGGCTACGCCGCCCCATACCTGCGGCCTTGGCGGGACAGCGCTGCGCGCTGCGTCGCCGCCACCCCGGCGCAGGTCGGTATCGCCCGCTGGCCGGCCGGCAGCCCCAACCTTTCCTGCACGGTCGAGGAGGACAGCCTGCCCTTCCCTGACCTGTATTTCGACCGCATCCTGCTGGTGCACGGCCTGGAGATCGCCGAGAACTCCTTCCGCATGATGCGGGAGGTTTGGCGGGTGCTGAAGGACGACGGGCGCCTCCTGGTGGTCACGCCGAACCGCATGGGCCTTTGGGCGCACAACGAAAGCACGCCGTTCGGCCACGGCCAGCCCTACTCGCCGGGCCAGATCGGCCGCCTGCTGGCCGCCAGCCTGTTCCGGGTGGAGCGGCGGGACAGCGCGCTCTACCTGCCGCCGGTCAGGCTGCGGGTCGTGCTGCGCAGCGCGCCGGTCTGGGAGGGCGGCGGCCGGCGCATCGCGCCGCGACTGGCGGGCGTCACCATCACCGAGGCGGTGAAGGACGTTTATGCGGCCTTGCCGGTCCAGCGCGCCCGGCGGCGGCTCGTGCTGAGCCAGGCGGCCTAATACCAGTCGCCCTTTGGGGCGACCGGCATCAGAGTCGTTTTTGGCGCGCGGCCGGCCACCAACCCCGCGCGCACACCGGTCAGCCCAGAGGGCTGCCGGTATGATGCGCTGACAGCGCCGCCGGGGCGTCTGCCAGGCGGACCGTGTTGCGCCCGGCGCGCTTCGCTTCGTAGAGCGCCATGTCAGCCGCCTCAACCAAGGCAGCCGGCCCCTGCGGGCTGCCCGGCGCCATCGCCGCGACGCCGATGCTGACGGTGGCATAGCCATGTTCCGACCCGGCATGCGGGATCGCCAGGGCACGCACCGTGCCGCGGATGCACTCGGCCACGGTCAACGCGCCCGCGGCATCGGTGTTCGGCAGCAGGAGGACGAACTCCTCCCCGCCATACCGGGCCGGAAGGTCCGCCGGCCGGCGGCACCCGTTGTCGAGGACGCCCGCCATGGCTTGCAGGCAGGCGTCGCCGCCGGAGTGGCCATAGGTGTCGTTGAACGCCTTGAACCGGTCCACGTCGAGCATGATGACCGCCAGCGGCGAGCCAACCCGCATCGCCCGGCGGTATTCCTCCCCCAGCGCCTCGTCGAAGCGGCGCCGGTTCGCCAGGCGGGTCAGCCCGTCCTCCCGCGCCAGCACGCGAAGCTGACGGTTCGCTTCCTCAAGCTGCGCTTCCAGCGCCTTGCGTTCGGACACGTCCCGCAGCACCGACACGAAGCCGCTGCCATCCTCCAGGCGGCGGGTGCTCGCCTCGAACCAGATGTAGCGGCCATCCTTGCGTGTCGCCCGGAAGCTAGCGCCTACCGTCGCATTCCCGGCCCGCAGGAGTCCGGACAGCGACTGCTCCACCATTTCCCGATCGTCCGGATGCACCAGTTCGCAGGGGTGCTGCCCAATCATCTCCTCAGGCTCGTAGCCCAGCAGGTCGCGGCAGGCCGGGGAGACATACAAGCGCCGGAACTCCGGCGAGAGCCGGATAAGCATGTCGTTGGCGTTCTCAGCCAGCAGGCGGTGATGGCCCTCGCTGGTCGCGATCTCCTTTTGCATGGCGGCGATGCGCCCGTCCCGCGCTTGCAGCCGCCCGGCCATGCGGGCGAACGCCGTGCCGAGCGACGACAGCTCCGCCGCAGCGCCGCGTCCGATGGCCGCCCGTGCGGACAGGTCGCCCGAGCCGACCAGCGCGGCCGCCCTGACCAGCGCGTCAACCGGGCGCAGCACGGTCCGCTTGGCAATCAGCCAGGCGGTCAGCATGGCGAACGCCATGGCGGCGAACGCAATCCCGATCGACAGCCAGAACCGCCCATCCGCCGCCGCCCGGATGTCGGCTTCCCGCAGGCCAACCGTGACGATGAGTCCGGCGGCGCGGCCCGGCAGGGGAGCGAAGCCGAACACGCGGCTGACCCCGTTCAGGTCCGGCGCTTGAAGCGACCCGCCGCCGGGGGCGGCCCGGAACGCCTCGATGACGGGAGAATGGGGGAAGCGTTGGCCCATGCGGCCCGCCGTCGCCGGCGCCTCCGCCACGACCGCGCCGTCGCGGCTGTCCAGTACCTGGATCAACGGGTCCGACGGTCCCGAGGCTCCGTCCGACAGCCGTGCGAACCAACCGAGGTCAACCCCGGCCAGGATCACTCCAGGCGGCACGTCATGGCCAGGCAGACGCTCCAGCGGAGCGGCGAAGAACATGGCGGGCTTGCCGGTGGCGCGGCTGACCGTCATGGCGCTCATCACCACGGCCGTATTGGACCGGGACGCCAGGGCCTCCTGGAAATAAGGCCGATCCGCGAGGCTCAGGCCCTTGCCCGCCGGGTTGGTGCCGCAGGTCACGGTGCCTTCGGCGTTCACCACCGCCAGCACGTTGATCCGGGGATGGACGGACAGCACGGCACTCAGCAGGCCGTCGCACTCCGCGGCGCCGACCGTCCGCGCCTCCGGCACCCGCGACAGCACGCGCAGCAGGCCCGATGCCTCCTGGAGCATGTCGTCCTGCTGCTCGGCCGCCAATTGGGCGAGCTGCACGACCCGGTCCCGCGCCGTATCCACCACGCGCCGTCCGTCCGCCACAGCCGACAGCACCAGCAGCACGACCAGTGGCGTCGTCGCGGCAAGCATCAGGACCGCGAGCCGCGGCCACAGCCGGCGCGGCACCGCGGCCGACACGGCCCTGGCGAGCAGGGGCGACGCTTGCCGCGCCGACGTGTGGCAAGGAAAAACTGATGCGCGTCGCACGATTGGCCTCCGTCCAGCATGGGGAGGAGCGTCCCCATGCCTTCGCCATTATGCTCACGGAAGCGTTACAGAACCGCTAACAGCAACCACGGCTTGCCCCCGGGAGGTGCAGGTCCGTTGGCGGGCAAGGTCCGCGTCAGGCATGGTGCGGCCATGGCGCATCCATCGAGTTTTGTCCTCCTGTTCGCGGCCTCGCTGCTGGCCGGGGCGCAGAACGCGCTGGCGGGCGGCGGCTCGTTCGTCACCCTTCCGGCGCTGCTGCTGGCCGGGCTTGATCCGCGGGCAGCCAACGTCACCTCGACGGTGGCGCTGTTTCCCGGGCAGGTGCTGTCAGGGTGGGCGGGACGCAGCCTCGCGCGGGGAGCGCCCAGCCTTTCGTTCCGGGCACTGTGCGTCATCAGCCTGGCAGGCGGCGCCATTGGGGCCGTGCTGCTGCTCGCCACCCCGGCGGCGTTCTTTGCCCGGCTGGTGCCCTGGCTGGTGCTGTTCGCGACGGCGGTGTTCGCCTGGGGCAGCTTCTTCAGCCGGCCCACGGATGTTCCCCGGGTGGGCAGGACCACGGCGGGGGTGCTGCAGTTCGCCATTTCCATCTACGGCGGCTACTTCGGCGGGGGGATCGGCTTTCTCATGTTGGCGGCGCTGACCGCGGCGGGGCTGGCCGTCCGGGCTGCCGCGGCGACGAAGAACGTGCTGGCCGGGGTCATGAACTTCTCGGCGCTGCTGATCTTCCTGTGGTCGCCCGACGTGCGCTGGGGACCGGCCGCGGTTGTTTGCGTGGGCGCGATTGGGGGCGGCCTTTCGGGCGTTTGGCTGCTGCGGCGCGTGCCGGAACGGGTGCTGCGCGGCGGCGTGGTGGCGATCGGCGCCGGGCTGACGGTTGGCTTGTTCCTCCGTCCGGTGTGAGCCGTAGCATGGGGACGGTTGCCCCGGGCCGGCGGAGGCCGCATCTTGCCGCCATGCCCGCCCCCGTGCGCGAGATCCTGGCCTTGCCCACCGGACCGACCGCCGTGCTGTGGCGCCGCAGCGCCGGGGCCCGCAAGGTCCGCCTGCGCATCGATCCCCGGGGCGGCGGCGTGGGCGTCACCCTGC
>CAXTUQ010000517.1:0-4470 GCA_964247405.1 uncultured Acetobacteraceae bacterium | reverse complement strand
ATGAACACCACCGGGTCGGGCAGCGTCAGGCTGTGGCGCAGCAGGTGGTAGGCGTCCGCCGCGGTGGCCGGCATCGCCAGCCGCAGCCCCGGCGTGTTCATGATCCAGCCCTCAAGGCTCTGCGAATGCTGCGCCCCGGCGGAGCGCCCGGTGCCGCCCTGGGTGCGCAGCACCATGGGCACGCCGATCTGGCCGCCGAACATGTAGCGAATCTTGGCCGCCTGGTTGGCCAACTGGTCCATCACCAAGCCGAGGAAATCGACGTACATCAGCTCGGCCACCGGGCGCAGCCCGGTCATCGCCGCGCCCACGGCGACGCCGACGAGGCCCGCCTCGCTGATCGGCGTGTCGATCAGCCGCCCGGCGCCGAACTCGGCGATCAGGTCCTTGGTGACGCCGTAGGCCCCGCCATAGGCGCCGACCTCCTCGCCGATGACGACGACGGCCTCGTCCTCGCGCATGGCATCCTGCAACGCCTTGCGGAGCGCGTCGCGGTAGGTGATCTCGGTCAGCGCCATGGGATCAGGCGGACGCGAGGATGCGGTCGAGGCGGCGCTGCAGCGGCTCCGGCTCGGGTTCGCCGGGTCCGTACACGTCGCGGAACATGCTGGCGTGCGACGGCGCCTCCGCGGCGGCGGCGAAGTCGATGGTCGCGTTCATCTCCTGCACCACCTCGGAGTCGAGCGCATCGAGCGCCGCGGCGCTGGCCAGGCCGCGCTCCACCAGGGTGTCGCGGGCGCGGGCGACCGGGTCGCGCTTGCGTCCGGCTGCCTCCTCCTCCGCAGTGCGGTACGGGCTTTTGTCCATGCGGCCGTGGCCGAAGAAGCGGAAGCAGGACACCGACATGAATCCCGGGCGGCCCGCCCGCGCCTCGTCGGCGAGCGCCTGCGCCGTGTGGAACACCGCTTCCACGTCCTCCCCGTCCACCATCTTCGCCGCCAGGCCAAACGCCTCCGCCCGGCGGTCGAACTCGACGGAGCGGGTTGCGAGGTCGATGCGCGTGCCCATGCCGTACTGGTTGTTGACGCAGACGAACAGCACCGGCAGGTCCCACAGCGCCGCCATGTTCATGCTCTCGTACAGGATGCCCTGCTGCATCGCGCCGTCGCCGAAGAACGCGACGGAGATGGCGCCGGTCTTCCGCCGCTTGTAGCTCAGCCCGGCGCCGACCACGTGCGGGATGCCGCCGCCGACGATGGCGTTGGCGCCGAGGTGGCCCAATGCCATGTCGGCGATGTGCATGGAGCCGCCCTTGCCCCGGCAGTACCCGGCGTCCCGCCCGGCGATCTCCGCCATCATGCGCGAAGGCTCCGCGCCGCGGGCGAGGAAGATGCCGTGGCCCCGGTGGTGCGTGGTGAAGCTGTCCTGCGGCTGCATCGCGGCGCCCACCCCGGCAGCGGCGCCCTCCTCGCCGATGGACAGATGCAGCATCGAGCCGGCAGACAGGCCACGGGCGTAAAGCTCCGCCACCCGCTCCTCGAAGGTGCGGATGCGGCGCATGGTGCGGTAAAGGTCCGCAAGCGGCGTGTTGGACGGGATCATGGCGACGGAGCCTCGCGGAGCGGTTTCAGGGCGGGGTAAAACTGGGCGTAGCGCCGGTAGATCTCGTCGTAGCGGGCGGCGCGGGCCGGGTCAGGCTCGACCCGGCGGCCGGGCCGGACCATCGCGGCGATGCCGTCGTCGATGCTGCCGAAATGCCCGGCGCCAAATGCCGCCAGCACGGCAGCACCCAGCGACGGCGCCTCCGCCACCTCCGGCACCACCACCGGCAGCCCGGCAGTGTCGGCATGGATCTGCAGCCAAAGCGGCGAGCGCGTGGCCCCGCCGCCGGCGGTGATCTCGGCGGCGCCGCAGCCCGCCTCGGCCATGCGGTCGATGATGGCGCGGGTGCCGAAGCCGATCCCCTCCAGCATCGCGCGGAACAGGTGCGCCGCCGTGTGGTGCAGCGACAGCCCGGTGATGGCGCCGCGCGACAGCGGGTCGGTGTACGGGGTGCGGTTGCCCTGGAAATGGTCCAGCACCAGCAGCCCGTCCGCGCCCGGGTCGAGCCGCGCCGCCGCGGCGTTGAGCGCATCGAGGTCGAGCGCGTCGCCCGCGAGCCGCCGCAGCCAGGCGATGATCGAGCCGGTCGAGGTCTGGCCGCCTTCCAGGATGGTCCGGCCGGGATAGACCGCATCCTGATACGTGCCCCACAGCCCCGGGACGTGCGCCGCGGCGTTGCCGACCGCGAACTGCAGATGCGAGGAGCCGGTGATGAGCGCCAACTGGCCGGGCTTTGCCACCGCCAACCCGATCATGCCGATCAGCGCGTCGGCGCCGCCCTGCACCACGAGGACCGTTTCGGCAAGCCCGAGGTGCTCGGCAGCGCGCGCCGTCAGCGGACCGATGACGGCGCCCGGCGCAAGCACTTCGGCCGGCCACTTGGCCCGAAGCTCGCCGAGGTCCAGGTGGTCAAGCAAGCTGTCCGGCCAACCGCCGGCGTCCGCCCGGTAGTGCCAGCGAATAGATATGTTGTTCAGGCTGGCGGCACGGCGTCCGGTGAGGCGCCACGTCAGGAAATCCTGGTACTCGCAGACGGTATCCGCGGCCCGGAACACCGCCGGCTCATGCCGGGCAAGCCATAGCGCCTTGGGGATCATCCACTCGGCGGAGACCGGGCCGTGCCCGGCGCCGTTGATGCTGAGCGCCGGGTCGCCCGTCGCCAGGACGGCATCGGCTTCGGCGCCGGCGCGCACGTCCATCCAGATGATCGCCGGGCGCAGCGGACGCGCCGCCCGATCGAGCGCCACCACGGTGCAGCACGTCGTGGCAGTACACAGCGCATCGACGTCACGCGCGCCGATGCCGGCCGCGGCGGTCGCCTGGCGCACCGCCGTGCCCAGCGCGGACCACCACGCTTCCGGGTCCTGCTCCGCCCGGGCGCCTGCGGCGAACTGGGTGTCATAGGGGGCCTTGGCTGAGGCGACGCTGCGGCCGGCCAGGTCGAACACGGTAGCGCGCAGGCTTTCCGTCCCGCCGTCGATGCCGATGACATGCCCCATGGACGCTGGCCCGTTCCCCTTGTGCGCTGCACATATGCTGTGTGCGGCGACAATTGTTCTAGGCCGCAGCTTCAGGGTTTGGCGGAACGGGTGTCAAGTGCTATTTCACGCCCATGGCGACCCATCGATGCTGACCCTGCATTCGGCGCACGAGCCGGACGCCGCGATCATCGTCCGGGCAGCCTGGCTTTACCACGTCGGCGGCTTGACGCAGGAGGAGGTGGCAGGACGGCTCGGGGTGCACCGCACGCGCGTGGCCCGGCTGCTCGCCGAGGCGCGGGAGCGCGGGTTGGTGAGCGTCAGCATCAACCATGAGGCGGTCCGCGACCTGGCCACCGAGGACGCCATCGCGCGCCGCCATGGCCTGGACTTCTGCCTCGTGACCCCGGCGATGGGCGATCTGGCCGGCACCGAGCCGGCGCTGGCCGCGGCGCAAGCGGCGATTGCCCGTCGGGCCGTGGGGAGCGCCGCCGCGACCTTCCTCAAGGGCCGGCTGGCGCTGGGCCG
Organism: uncultured Acetobacteraceae bacterium; assembly: GCA_964247405.1. Lineage (GTDB taxonomy): Bacteria > Pseudomonadota > Alphaproteobacteria > Acetobacterales > Acetobacteraceae > CAHJXG01. The sequence continues at coordinate 922 of CAXTUQ010000517.1, read as the reverse complement.
GCCCGTCACCGTGGGCGTCAGCTGGGGCCGCACGCTGGAGCAGGTGGCGCTGCACCTTTCGGGCGTGCAGAACCCGCAGGCGCGCTTTGTGTCGCTGATGGGGTCGCTCACCCGCAACTCCGCCTCCAACCCGTTCGAGGTGGTGCAGGCGCTGGCGGCCCGCACCGGCGGCGAGGGGTATTTCCTGCCGGTGCCTTTCATCGCCGACAGCATGGCCGACCGGGCGGTGCTGATGTCGCAGCGCACCGTGGCCGAGGTGCTGTCCATCGCGGAGGCCGCCGACCTTTACCTGATCAGCGTGGGCGAGCTGCTGGAAACCTCGTTCCTGCGGCAGCAGGCGATGCTGTCCGCGGCCGAGCTGCGCAGCGTCCGTGCCCAGGGCGCGGTGGCCGACTCGCTCGGGCGGTTGTTCGACGGACGCGGCGCGCAGGTTAACCATGAGCTGGCCCGCCGCACCCTGGCGCTGGACTTCGAGCGGCTCCGGTCGCGCGACGTGGTGCTGATGGCCGGCGGGCTGCAGAAGATGGTGGCGGTCCAGGCCTTGCTGCGGACCGGCGTGGTCCGCGGCCTGGTGATCGACGGCGACGCCGCGAGGGCCTTGGCGGAGGAGCCGCCTTGACGGTGCGTTCCAGCAGGTGGGGCGACCAGGGAGGCAGGGCGACTGTCCCTCGCCCACGCCCGCCGCGGCCGGGTCGCGAGGCCCCGCACGCCACCAGCGCGCACCAGGCGCTCAACACGGCCACGGCCTGTTCTCCTTTTTCTGGCCCGCAGCACCGGCTTTCCCGGCGACTATGGAGGTTTGAGGCCCCCATATTTTACGCCAACCGATGTCGTGCTGATCCTGTAGGATGTTGAGAGGGTGCGGGTGCGGGACGGGGCGTTGCTGGGAACCTCAAACATGCGCAGGAAACGTGGTCCCGTC
>CAXTUQ010000516.1:0-4476 GCA_964247405.1 uncultured Acetobacteraceae bacterium | reverse complement strand
GTGCCGACCAGCGGCTCGCTCGCGCCGCGCCCGCGCGCTTCCGTCCGCGCCCGCAGCACGGCGGCCCGCCGCACGATCTGCTCGCGCACGAACTGCGCCCGCCGCTCGGACAGGACCTCGTTCGCGGCCGGCGTGCCGGTGGGGCTGGTGTGGCCGACCACCAGCAGGCAGGCCTTGCGAGCGGCGCTGCGCTGCGCGATCTGGCGGAGCCAGGCCGGGTATTGCCCGCTCACCGCCGGGTCCGGCCAGAACTGCACGGAGGCCGGGCGGAACACGAACTTCACCGCGAGCTTGCCCTGCGCCAGCCCGGCATCGACCATCTTGCCAAATGCCTCCTCGGCCGCCTGCCGCCGCCCGAGGGCCACGTTGCTCAGGTACGCCCCGTTCCACACCCGCATCTGGTCGCCCCCCGGCAGTTGGCTGGCTTCCTTGTAGTAGGCCAGCGCCTCCGGGTAGCGCCCGGCTTCGTAGGCAGCGGTCGCTTGGTTGACGACGGCGGAAGTGCCCATGCCGCTTAGATAGGCCGGGTCCATGGTCTCGCCCGGCTTGCCGCCGCAGACCTTCAGGTAGGCCCGCATGCTGTTATCCAACGCCCAGCCCGGGCTGTCCCGGAAGAACTTGGTCGGCGTCGTGTCCACGTCCTCCGCGCGCACCCAGACGGTTTCCGACGAGATGATCTTGTTCGTACGGGTGTCCGAAAGCGAGGCCCAGATGCGGTACGTCCTGGCCGCCCCGTCAAGGTCGGCCTTGGTTTCGCCTGGCCCCGTCACCGGAATCATGCAGCTCAGCACCATGACGGGCTGGCGCTCCAGCGAGTTCTCGGCCAGGGGCGCGGGTTGGAGGTTGGGGAAACGCTGGTCCACGACGTTCACGATCCGGCGCTCCACGTCGCGCGTCACCGCGGAGTGCCTGACCGTTGTCTGGTCAACCGGCGGATCGACGATGAGGACGCGCTGCTCGGACGGGTCGAGCCGTGCATGGGCGACCAGCGCGGTGGCGAGGCTGTTCATGGCGGCGTCGAACGGCTGCGCCTCCGTCGAGGGCGGCCCGGCCGGCGGCCCGTCTGCCACCTGTGGCTGCGGGGCGGTGCAGGCGCCGAGCAGGGCGGCGGTGAGCGCTGTCACGGCGAGACGCCAGCGTGGCCTATTTGGCGCGGCAACCGTCGCGCGGGGACATCTGGTCGGCATCGGAAAGGTCCTTCCTGATTGGGCGTGGAGCACGATGTCGCGGCAGCGCCGCTCATCCATGGGGCGGATCGGCAAAGCCGCTGCGTCGCTTGCATGGGTGGCGGTTTCGGACGGGACAGGCCCATGACGCCATTCCACCGCCGCGATCAGGAGCACGGACGCGGCGGCCACGCCCAGCCTGACCAACGGCCCGGCGCCCCCCCGGCAAAGGCCGGCCAGCACGGACAACAGCCCCGGCATCTCATCCTGCACGGGGCCGGGCAGTTCGAGCGTGCGGGTGATGCGTTGGCGGAGGTCGGCAAACTCGTCCTGCGCCAAAACTGCGACCAAGCCGGGTTGGCCGGCCAGCGCGACGCGCAGCTTTGGGCTGGTCCGACATGCTAGCTGGATATACCGCATGGCCGAGGGCAGCAGGTTGTGGGCCTCGGTGACGAGCAAGGCCACCCGGTCACAGCCTTCTCCGGGTTCGGTCAGCGTCGCGAACCCGGCCTTCAAGTCACCGTCTGTGAGGGCGTCCGGGTCGGCCCGGGCCACGATCTGCGCGACGAGGTCCCGCAGGGTCAGCCCACCCGACGCGGGGCCGTAAACGCGGACGCAGCGGAGGCCGTGACTGGACAGCTCATTCTCCGCCTCGTCCAGCAGCGCGGCGGTGCTGAGGCCCGGTTCGCATATCAGGTTCACGCCTTCATCCCCGCGCGCCACGGCACTCATTAGCGCTGTGACCGCCTGGGCCTGACTGAGATAAAGCAGGGGATGCGACGCACTCATCTCATGTGCAGCGATCAGTGACTCGAATGGAAATTAGGAACGAGACAACTTCAGATGCCTTGCGGTCGCAAGAGGGTCAGTTCGTGCTATCGAAGCTGATCTCAAATAACATGATAACAACTATGTGCACATTGTTCAAACATTAACAGAACATTCGCGAAAACAACTTTTTATTTGCTTGACGGTCGGGAATATGCTTTTCCTGCGTCGGTAACACACCGAGAAATGTTGACATAGGAACGGTTGCAGGCCGCCACCGTTGGCGTGTGCCTGACCCTATGATCGGGCCGCAGCACCGGGCGTTCTATTGACGGCAAGCGTCGCGGGGGCAAACTGCTGCATGGGCGGTCCCGGCCATTCCGCCCGTGGCCGCCCCCGTGCTCAATCGTGAAAGCAACCCATGCCCCTGACCGCCAACAGCCGTACCGCCGACCATCCCGTTGATCCGGTGTTCCTTGAGCGCTGGTCGCCCCGCGCCTTTGACGGCCAGCCCGTGCCGCGCGAGGATCTGATGACCATGCTGGAGGCCGCCCGCTGGGCGCCGTCCTCCTACAATTCGCAGCCGTGGCGGTTCCTGTATGCCATCAAAGACGGACCGCATTGGGAGCAGTTCCTGGGCTTCCTAGTCGAAGGCAACCGCTCCTGGTGCAAGGACGCTGGCGCATTGCTGGTGCTGCTGTCCAAATCGACCATGGCGGTGCCGGGCAAGGAGGGCGAAGTGCCGTCCCATAGCCACAGCCACGACGCGGGCGCCGGATGGGCCTATTTCGCGTTGCAGGCGACGCGCATGGGATACCAGGCGCACGGCATGGTCGGCTTCGACATGGACCGCGCCTTCGCCGAACTCGGCGTGCCCATCGGCTACCGGGTCGAGCAGATGATCGCGGTAGGCCGGCGCGGCGACCCGGCGCGCCTGCCGGAAGCAGTGCGCGCGCGCGAGCAGCCCAATGCCCGCCGCCCCCTCAGCGAGAGCGCGTTTGAAGGCGCCTTTCCCGCCGGTTGAGGCGTCTCAAGCCTTGGCGCGCGGCCCGCGCCTGCCCCGCCCCGGGCGTTTCGGCAGTTCCTCAAGCGTGCGGAGCACGGCCTCGTCATTCTCGGTCAGCGGCGTGGGCGTGGTCGCCGCAACCCCCGGCGGCACGGCGTCGCCCGGGTCGCGGTCACGCCCGAAAGGGTAATCGTCGGCGTTCGACGTAGCGGCAGGCTGGGCGCGTCCGGCCGCAAGCTGGTCCAACCGGCGGTTCACCGCGCGCACGTCCTCGCGAAGTTCCGCAAGCATGTCGATCACGGCGGCGACCCTCTCGCCCAACGCCCTGATTGCCTCTGAGGCATGGATCTCGGGACTGGCGGTGGCCGCCTCCGGTTCCCGTTGCCCGGCGGGGCTGCGGCTGCGCCGTGTCTTGGGCTTGGCTGGGGCGGCGCCAGCCTGACCGGAGACGATTTTGCTGCGCTGCGCCGGCGTGCCCGGCGTCTTCGGTCGTGTTGCCATGGCGACGCAACGCCCGGGCGAGGCAATGGATGCGCGGCGTCGAGGCTGTTTGCCTCACGCGGCTGCACTGTTAGGTTAAGCTCTGATGAACATGGGCTGAAATCCCGCAATCCGTCATGCGCGACCGCCCATTTGAAGGAAGCACGGAGCTGGATCAGGCGGTCGGGAACAGGGCGGCGCCGACCGAGACGCTGTCCGGGCTGGTGGAGCGCGTGACCTACCACAACTCCGAGAACGGCTTCTGCGTGCTGCGCGTCAAGGCGCGCGGCCAACGGGATCTGGTGGCCGTGGTCGGGCACGCGGCCGCGATCAACGCGGGCGAGTTCATCAGCGCGACCGGGCTGTGGACCACCGACCGCGAGCACGGCCTGCAGTTCAAGGCCGCGCAGGTCACGACTTTGCCGCCGACCACCCTGGAGGGGATCGAGAAGTACCTGGGGTCCGGCACCATCCGCGGCATCGGCCCCGTGTATGCCCGCGCGTTGGTGCAGGCGTTCGGCGAGCAGGTGTTCGACCTGATCGAGCAGGAGCCGGGCCGGTTGCGCGAGGTGACGGGCATCGGGCAGAAGCGCGCGGCGCGCATCGTCGCCGGCTGGGCCGAGCAGAAGGCGGTGCGCGAGATCATGCTGTTCCTCCATGCCCACGGCGTCGGTACGTCCCGGGCGGTGCGCATTTTCAAGACCTACGGCCAGGACGCCATCGCGCTGATCAGCGAGAACCCCTACCGCCTGGCGCGCGACATCCGCGGCATCGGCTTCCGCACCGCGGACCAGGTGGCGGCCAAGCTCGGCATCGAGAAAACAGCCACCATCCGGGTGCGGGCCGGGCTGTCGTTCGGTCTGGCCGAGGCGACGGGACAGGGGCATTGCGGCCTGCCGGTGGCCGAGCTGACCCGGGCAACGGCCGAGTTGATCGAGGTGGAGGCCGGGCTGATCGAGGCGGCGCTTTCGCTGGAGCTTGCGGACGGCGACCTGGTGGCCGACACGGTGGACGGCGAGCCTTGCGTGTTCCTGGCCGGGCTTTACCGCTCGGAGC
>CAXTUQ010000515.1:0-4488 GCA_964247405.1 uncultured Acetobacteraceae bacterium | reverse complement strand
CTCCCCCACCCTGCGCTTCGCCGCTTGGGCGGCCGCCGCGGCGTTCCCTGCCCCGGCCCGGGCGGCTTCACCCTGGAGCTGACGCCCATGCACGTTTCAAAAGCCCCCGTCTTCCCGACTGCGCCCCTGCCCGGCCACGCCGGAGACGCCCTTGCCCGCCTTCCACCCTGCCCGGTGGTTTTGGCCGTGCTGGAGCGCGGCGTCGCGGAGCGGCGCTTCCTGTTCCCGGACGCCGGCCCGGCCCGCCGCGTGGAGCGCTGGTCGCCCCCGGTTCTGCGAAGCCCGGCCGAAGTGGCGGCGGTGGAGCGGCGCCTCCTTGCGTTGGACGATATCCTGCAGCCGGCCCATCGGGGCGCACTCCTGGCGCGCGTGCTGGCGCTGCTGTCCCATTACCGGATGGACCCACACCCTCCGGAGGTGGAGCAGCGCCTGGCCGACGACTGGGCGGAGGACCTGGGCACCTATCCCTTGTGGGCCGTAGAGGACGCCGCCCGCACTTGGCGCCGCACCCGACGCTTCAAGCCCCAGCCGGCGGAGATGATCGCCTTGTGCGAGGAGGCCTGCGGTTCCCTGCAGCAGGAGCGCGACCGGCTGCGCCAGGTGGCGGAGGGGGAGGCGGCCGGGCGCAGCCCCGTGTCGCAGGAGGTGAGGGCCCTGGCGCGCGGCCTGCTGCGGCCGATGCCGTAGGAGGGCCGCTCCGCGCCGGTGCGGCATGGAAAGCGGCGGAGCGATCCAGGGCCGCAAAAGCAAGAGGCAGCGGCGAGCTTGACGTGCAGCGCGGGTGCGCAGTCCGCAACAACGCGGAGCGGTCAGCGTCGCCGGGGCGGCCGGGCTTCCCTTTCGGCGCTTGGACCCTTTTCTGCCGCGTGTTCAGCTTCCGCCACCAGCTCGCCCATGCGGTCGGCAAGCGCCCGCACAGCCGCGTCCCCGATGCCGGAGGCGAAGCGGAACACCCACTGGCTCCCGTTTCGGGTCAACGTTCCGATGCGTCGGCCACCGTGCGCCACATGGCGGCGTTCCGCGGCCTCGACGGGCGCCCCACCTCGGGCTTCAGCGGCACGCAGCAGGACGGCAACCTGCTCGTCCCCGTCCACCCCCGCACCGCGGGCGCGGCAGGCACGAGCATGGTTGTCCAGCGCGCGCAGCAGCCGCCCGGCGGCGTCCGGGTCGGCCTCCACCGCCTCCATCACGCGGCGCGCACGCAGCACGCCTAGCCGGCGCGGCTCCTGGAGGCGTTCGGCGATGGCAGGGGGGAAGCGGGACAAGCGCAGGTAAAGGCTGAGCGTGGAAGGGTCGAGGCCGAACCCGGCCGCAATCTCCTTGGCCGGCCGGCCCGTGCGCTGCTTCACGGCCGCGAACCAGTGGGCGCGTTCCAAGGCCGAGATGTCCTCGCGCCGCTCGTTCTCGCTGAACTGGACCCGCAGCATGGCGTCGTCGTCCAGCGGACGCACGCGGGCCAGCACTTGCCGGCCAAGGCGGCGGCAGGCTTCCAGGCGGCGGCGCCCGGCCGCCATCTCGAAGTTGCCGCTGGAGCCGCTGCCGGGCGTGCGGCGGACCGTGATGGCGTCGTTCTGGCCGTTGGCCTCGATGTCGTCCTGCAGAGCCTGGAACTCCGCGCCCTCGAAGGCGCTGGCCATGCGGTCGCGCGGCAGCGGGTCTTGCACGGCGACCGGGTCGAGGAACAGGAACTCCTCCACCGTATCGCCTGCACGGGCCTGGGCTGTTCGGGCCTGCTGCAGCTCGCGCTCCAGCCCGGCGTTGCGGTCTTCCTTGTCGGCCAGCGCGGTTTCAAGCCGGGCGATGCGGTCGCGTAATCCTTCGGCTATGGCGCCAACGGCGGCGGTAGGCCTGTGGACGCCGCCGGGCGGGGCGGGCGGCCCCTCTGCCTGCACAGCGGCCGTGCTGGCCTGGACGGCTTTGGCAAGCGCGCCGAAGCGCCCCTTGCTCACGACACGCCTCCCCGCACAGGCGTGCGGCCCCAGGCTTGCTCGATGTCGTCCAAGATGGCCGCATTGACGGCGTTGGCGCTGGCGAGCACGCGGGCATAGGCCATACGGTCCGTGCTCGGCTCGTACTCGTAGATGGTCTCCTTGCCGAAGCCGGCTGTGCCCATGACGCGGGAGTGCAGGAAGGGGGCGGGAAGCACCGTTGGTCCGAACCGGTCCCGTAGCAGGGCCAGCAGCGCACCCTGGCTGCGGTCTGCCGGGTCGTAGGCGGATACCAGGATGCGGGCGAAGCGGATGGGCAAGGGCTGGCCCAGCGCGTCCTCCACGCTGGACATGTAGGAGGCGAGGTGGGCGAAGAACTCCCCCGTGGAGGCGAGATCGGTCATGGTGGCCCGGGTGGGCACGACCAGCCCAGTGGCGGCGTGGAGGGCGGCCGTCATCAGCATGTTCACGTCCGGCCGGGTATCCACCACGACGATGTCGTAGCCGTCCGCGACAGCGCGCAGGAAGACGGCTAATTCGTCGAAAGGCAGCACCGGCCCGGCCGGGTCGGCGGCACGGCGAGACAAGCTGTCCTCCGCGGCAGCCAAGGCAGCGCCGGCCGGGACCAAGTGGATGCCGGGCCAATAGGTGCGCTGGCACAGGCTGCGCGCGTCCAAGGGGCGCCCGTTTTCCCGCGCAGCCGTCCAGGCTGCAAAGCTGTTGTCGGCTCCGACCTCGTTGGACGGGTCGAGGCCGAACTGGGCGGTGGCGCTGCCCTGGCTGTCCAAATCCACCATCAGCACGCGGTAGCCCTGCAGCGCGAGGTATTGGGCGCAATGGACGCTGCCGGTGGTCTTGGCCGACCCACCCTTGAAGTTGGCGAATGCCACCACGGACAGCTCCTCTCCCCGCTCCGGGCGGCGACCCGGCCCGGCGCCGTGCAGCACGAGGCGCAGGGCTTGCAGTTCCGTGAACTGCAGGCGGGTGCGCGGAGAACCTGCTGTGGCGGCGCTCAGGCCCGCGGCGGCGCGGCGGACGGCAGCAGGGGAGGCGGCGAGGAGGTGCGCGGATTCGGGCAGGGAGAACGAGCGCAGGCGCTTGCGTTTGTCCGGCGCGTTCTCGGCCTCAATGGCCGCGCGGCCCGCGGCGCGCAGCACGGCTGCGATGGAGCGGAACCCTTCAACTTGGCTTGCTGTCATGCTCACGCTCCAAGGAAGGCAGGGGTGACCCGCTTTAGACGTTGAACGACACTGGAGGAAGATGGCGACGCGAATGAGGCGGAGCGGGTATGACTTGGATGCATCCAAGTGGACCGATGCAGGCTGGAGTTGGATGCATCCAACTTCGGTGATGTCGTGAAAGTTTTGTTGCAAACGGCGGATCGGCCTACGGTCGGGGCAGAAGCTTGCCAGGCATCTTGAAGCTGGAGCGCATCACAAGATGGGCGCAACCGACCTGGCTGGGGCCAGTAAACCAAACGAGCCGTTCCTATCCGTCACCTCAGCTTTGAGCGGAGGGCGAAACGTCGGCCATCGGCGCCGGAAGACATCCTCCAGCTCGCCGTTGAGCATGCGCGTTCTGGTTTGCAGCATCAGGTGCGCCCCGCGCTGGATCCATCGCATGGACTGGCGTTTGGAGAAACGCTTGGACACGACCTGGTTGGTTCTGTTGCAAACCAGAGGACGGGCCGCGATGGGGTAGAACGCCGCCAGGCGATGTGATGGGATCGGTATGACGGCGGCGGGGCAGGACGGGTTCTTCAAGGGGCGGCACTTCACGTCCGAGGTGATCCTGTGGGCGCTGCGCTGGTATCTGGCCTTCCCGATCAGCTACCGCGACCTCGCGTCCATGCTGTCCGATCGCGGCGTCACCGTCGACCACACCACCCTGTTCCGCTGGGTGCAGGCCTATGCCGCCGAGCTGGAGCAACGGGTCCGCCCCCATCTGCGGCCGTGCACCGGATCCTGGCAGGTTGACGAGACGTATATCAAGGTCAAGGGCGTCTGGACCTATCTGTATCGCGTGGTCGACAGCCTGGGCCAGACCATCGACTTCCTGCTGTCGGCGCAGCGCGATGCCGCATCGGCCAAGCGCTTCTTCCGCAAGGCCCTGAGCCAGCCGCACACGGTCAACCCGCGCACGATCACCGTGGACAAGAACCCGGCCTACCCGCGTGCGGTGGCCGACATGAAGCGGGCGGGCGAACTCTGGCGCTTCTCAAAGCTGCGGCAGCGCAAGTACCTGAACAACATCGTGGAGCAGGACCACCGGCGGATCAAGCGGCTGGTCCGGCCGGGGCTGGGGTTTGGTGGCTTGGAAAGCGCCAAACGGACACTGGCGGGCTACGAAGCGATGGCGATGATCAGAAAGGGGCAGGTTCACAGCATCGGCGGTCGCGACATGCAGGCGCAAGCCGCCTTCGTCGGCGGGCTGTTCGACGTCGCTGCGTGAAAACGACGCTCCTCAGCGCCTTGCTTGTCCCGATCCAGCGTTTGCAACAGAACCACATCAAGGTGACCGCCGCCGACGGCGAGGCACGGCCGGCAGCCGGGTGGGTCGG
>CAXTUQ010000514.1:0-4495 GCA_964247405.1 uncultured Acetobacteraceae bacterium | reverse complement strand
CGCCCGAGCGAATTGCTGACGCCCTCGGCGTTCCGCAACGCGCAGGTGGTGCTGCAGGCCATCGGTGGCTCGACCAACGGGCTGATCCACCTGACCGCGATGGCGAACCGGACGCCGCACCGGATCGACCTGGACGCCTTCGACGCGCTCGGGCGCGAGGTTCCGGTGCTCGTGGACCTGAAGCCGTCCGGCGACCACTACATGGAGCATTTCCACCATGCCGGCGGGGTGCCGCGGCTGCTCGCGGAACTGGGCGGCCTGATCGACGGGGACGCCCGCACGGTCGGCGGCGGGACCCTGCGCGACGTGGCGGCGGCGGCCGAGCATGTGCCGGGGCAGACCGTGATCCGGCCGCGGCAAGAGCCGATCAAGGCGGTGGGCGCGATGGCGGTGCTGCGCGGCAACCTCGCGCCGCGCGGGGCGGTGATCAAGCACTCCGCCGCGACGCCGCGCCTGCTGCAGCATACCGGACGGGCGGTGGTGTTCGACTCCATCCCCGACATGGCCGCACGGATCGACGACCCGGCGCTGGATGTCGGGCCGGACGACGTTCTGGTGCTGCGCAACGCGGGTCCGAAGGGCGCCCCGGGGATGCCGGAAGCGGGCTACCTGCCGATCCCGAAGCAACTCGGGCGGCAGGGGGTGAAGGACATGGTCCGCATCTCGGACGCCCGGATGAGCGGCACCGCGTTCGGCACGATCGTGCTGCACATCACGCCGGAGTCGGCCGTGGGCGGACCGCTGGCCTTGGTGCAGTCAGGCGATCTCATACGGCTCGATGTGGCCGGGCGGCGGATCGACTTGCTGGTGAGCGATGAGGAGTTGGTCCGGCGGCAGGCCCTGCTCGCGCCGCCGGCCCGGCCGGATTGGGCACAGCGCGGCTACGCTGCGCTGTTTCACGACACGGTGCTGCAAGCGGACGAGGGCTGCGACTTCGACTTCATGCGCCGGCCGCCCGCGCCCGATTGAGGCCGCTCATCGCCCATTTCCGCGGGTTGCTTGCGTCCACCATGCCGGACAAGCCTGGGCATCAACCGGGCCGGATCTCCGACTGTAAAGGTCAATCTCCAAGATGCCGTGCCCGATGTCAGATGTGAGAACCAGATTCGAGCACGCGCTCGCCGAGTTTCGTGCTTGGGCGGCTTCTTGCTCCGAGGCTGAACGCTCAAGCGAGTGGGAGTGCGATTACGACCACTGGCCGGACCTGTGGAGCGCCACTGCCGCCTTTTTGGACTCCTCCAAACCGCAGCGGTGGGATCGGTCCACCGTCGAACTGCTCCTCTATGTCCTCGCCCGCGACAACGAAATTGAAGAACTTAAGAACGAGCTTGCCGAGCGGCCGGAACACCTTTTGGTGCTTGCCGGGGCTGGCACAGGCTCGGCGGAGCGGGACGCACGCTGGCAGCTCGCTGCCGCCCTTGGCAGCGTCGAGGCCGATGAGGGCGATGTCGTACCCCTGCTGGAAACCTATGCTGCCGACAATGATGAGTATGTCAGCCGTAGGGCGCTCATCGCACTTGGCGAAAGAAAGGCGCCGATAGCGGAAAGGTTGGCCCAACGCGCCTGGGACACAGAAGATGAATACCAGCGCATGGCCGCCTTGGGCGTTTTCCATGCCCGCGGCTCTCCGTTGCTGCCATCCTACCTCAAGTTGGCGGAGCAGGACGGGCGTCAGTACCTCGCCGGATTTGCCAAAGAGCTATGCTGACGACACGGCGGTCTAAAACGGGCCTACATCGTCGCCCCGATCACCCAAGGCGCGAACTCCGCCCCGCCCGCGTCGAACGCCTCGCTCTTGGTGCGCTCCCCACCCGCCGTGCGGATCATGGCCTCGAAAATGCGTTGCCCGCACTCCTGCACCGTCTCGTCCCCGTCCAGCACCGTGCCGCAGTTGATGTCCATGTCGTCTTCCATCCGCTGGAACATCGGCGTGTTGGTTGCGAGCTTGATGGACGGCGACGGCTTGCAGCCGAACACGCTGCCGCGCCCGGTGGTGAAGCACACGAGGTTGGCACCCCCCGCCACCTGGCCCGTCGCCGCCACCGGGTCGTAGCCCGGCGTGTCCATGAACACGAAGCCGCGCGCCGTCACCGGCTCGGCGTAGCGCACCACGTCCACCAGGTTGGTGGTGCCGGCCTTGGCCATGGCGCCCAGCGACTTCTCCAGGATGGTGGTGAGGCCGCCGGCCTTGTTGCCGGGGCTGGGGTTCGCGTTCATCTCGGCGCCTTCGCGGGCCGTGTAGTCCTCCCACCAGCGCATCAGGCCGACCAGCTTCTCGCCGACCTCCTGGCTCACCGCGCGCCGGGTCAGCAAGTGCTCGGCGCCGTAGGTTTCCGGCGTTTCCGACAGGATCACGGTGCCGCCATGGCGCACCAGCAGGTCGGACGCGGCACCCAGCGCCGGGTTGGCCGACACGCCGGAATAGCCGTCGGAGCCGCCGCATTGCAGCGCCACGGTCAGCTCGCTGACCGGCACCGGCTCGCGGCGGACCTCGTTGCTCTCGGCCAGCACCTCGTGCACGAAGGCGACCGCGGCCTCCACCGTCTTGCGGGTGCCGCCCATGGTCTGGATGTCCATGTTGCGGACGCGCCCGGCCAGGCGCTGCTCTTCCAGCAGCCCGGCGATCTGGTTCACCTCGCAACCGAGGCCCAGCACCACGACGTGGCTGAAGTTCACGTGCCGCGCGTAGCCCGCCAGCGTGCGGCGCAGCAGACGCAGCGGCTCCCCGTCCGTCATGCCGCAGCCGGTCTTGTGCGTCAGCGCCACGACGCCATCGACGTTCGGATACGCCGCCAGCGGGTCGTGCCCGGTGAACGGGTTGCGCTTGAACACGTCCGCCACCAACCCGGCCACGTGGGCGCTGCAATTCACCGAAGTCAGGATGCCGATGTAGTTCCGCGTGGCGACCCGTCCGTCCGGGCGGCGGATGCCGGAGAAGGTCAGACCCTCGTTCGCCATCGGCGTGGGCCGGGCGTCCTGGCTGTAGGCGTAGTCCTTGTCGAAGTCGCCCATGCCGCAGTTATGCACGTGAACATGGGCGCCGGGCGCGATGGGCCGGGTGGCGAAGCCGATGATCTGGCCGTACCGCTGGATCGCCTCGCCCTCCGCCAGCGCCCGCACCGCGACCTTGTGCCCGGCGGGGATACGCTCGGCGGCCATGACGCCCGGCGCGACCTCAGTGCCTGGCAGCAGCGTGGCACGGGCGATCACCACCGCATCCTCGGGATGCAGGCGGATGACGGAAGGCTGCATGATGATCCCCTTAGCCCTTGCGGACCGCCTGCACCGCGGCGCGGGCAGCGCCGAGCAGCAGGCCGCTGTCGTTGGCGATGGTCACGAGGCCGAACCCCATCGCGATCATCCGGGTGGCGTAGGCCGGGGTCAGGCAATGGATGCAGGCGCGCAGGCCCCGGCGCTTGGTCTCCGTGATGATCCGCTCGTAAATTGCCATGATCTGCGGCTCTTCCCGGTCCAGCACCGGCGGCAGGCCCATGGAGAAGCCGAGGTCGCTCGGCCCGATGTAAACGGCGTCGATGCCGGGCACGTCAAGGATGGCTTCCAGGTTGTCCACGGCCTCCTGCGTCTCGACCATGGGGATGCACAGGATCTCGTCGTTGGCGGTGGACTGGTAGGTGGTGCCCACGCCGTAGATGCCGGCGCGGATCGGCCCATTGCTGCGCTTGCCGGCGGGCGGGTAGCGGCAATAGGAGACGAAGGCCTCCGCCTCCGCCCGGGTGTTCACCATTGGGCAGATCACGCCGTAGGCGCCGGCGTCCAACACCTTGCCGACGATGCCCGGCTCGTTCCAGGGGACCCGCACCATCGGCAGCACGGGGTGCGTCTGCATCGCCTGAAAGCAGGCAACCATCGAAAGGTAGTCCTGCACGCCGTGCTGCAGGTCCACGGTCACGCTGTCCCAGCCGGCCTGCGCCATGACCTCGGCCGAGAACCCGGCGGGGATCGCGAGCCAGCCGTTGACGGCCGCGCGGCCATCCTGCCAGACCTGCTTCACCTTGTTGGGCATCGGACGCTCCCCCTGGTTTATGATGCCGGCAAGCTAGGCCCCGGTCCAAACAGCGTCAATTCGCCGCCGCGCAGCGCCGACAAGTCGCGCAGCGTCAGTTTGCTAACCGCATGACAGCATCCAGCAAAACCTGGGCGCCCTGGGCCAGGTGCTCCGGCGCCGTGTACTCGGCAGGGTGGTGGGTGACGCCGCCGCGGCTCGGCACGAACAGCATGGCGCTGGGGCAAAGCTTTGCCATCAGCACGCTGTCGTGCCCGGCGGCGGCCACCATGTCGCGCACCGGCAACTGCCGCGCCGCCGCGACCTCCCGCAGCAGCGCGCCAAGCGCCGGGGCGAATTGGGCGGGGCCGAAGGACGCGTAGGCATCGACCTCCAACTGCACGCCGCGGCGGGCGGCGATGGCGGTCCAGGCGATGCGGGCGGCGGCCTCCCGCGCGGCGGCGCGGGCCGGGGCCTCGGGCTGCACTGCGA
>CAXTUQ010000513.1:0-4497 GCA_964247405.1 uncultured Acetobacteraceae bacterium | reverse complement strand
GCACGGCCGCGGCGGCGAGCGCCTCCGGCGCGTCGCAGCTCAGGTGCATGCCGCCGCAACGGCAGGTGGGGTGGGTCATCAGAGGGCGGCATCCCGTGTGGTCCTGCAGGAAGGAGCAAACGATATGCCAGGGGTGCGCAGGCCGTCCGGCCAGTCGCACTGACCAGTCAGTCGGTCTCGTTTCAGGCATATGCACGGAAAAACGGCGCTTTCAGTTTGCTGGTCATGACGGAACGGCCGGGGCAAAAAGCCGTTTGTACGGCAGCAAAAGGCCGGAGGCGCTGTGATGAGGCTTGTCGAAACGGCCACCCTGCGGATCGCCTGCGAGGAGGCTGGGCCGCCCGACGGCGCCCCGATCGTGCTGCTGCACGGCTTCCCCTACGATGTCCGGGCGTTCGACGTCGTGGCGCCAGTGCTGGCGCAGGCGGGATGCCGGGTGGTGGTGCCCTACCTGCGCGGCTTCGGGCCGACGCGGTTCCTGTCGGACGAAACGCCGCGCTCCGGCGAGCAGGCGGCGTTGGGGGCCGACCTGCTGGGGCTGCTGGACGCGCTGGCGCTGGGACCGGCAGTGCTGGCGGGCTACGACTGGGGTGGGCGCGCGGCCTGCGTCGTGGCGGCGCTGTGGCCGGAGCGGGCGCGCGGCCTGGTCACGGTCGGCGGCTACAACATCCAGGACATCGCCGCCTCCACCAAACCGGCCACGCCGGAGCAGGAGCATCGGTATTGGTACCAGTACTACCTGCACGCGGAGCGCGGCCGGGCCGGGCTTGCGGCGGACCGCCGGGCGTTCTGCCGGCTGCTGTGGCGCCTGTGGTCGCCAAGCTGGGCGTTCGATGACGAGACCTTTGAGCGGACCGCGGCCTCCTTCGACAACCCGGATTTCGTGGATGTCGTCGTGCAGTCCTACCGCCACCGATTCGGCCTGGCCCCGGGCGACCCGGCGCTCGCCGGGATCGAGCAGCGATTGGCCCGGCAACCCGCCATCGCCGTGCCGACAGTCGCGCTGCACGGCGATGACGACGGCGTCTCGCCGGCGGCGCAGTCGGAACGGGACGCCCGCCATTTCACCGGACCCTATACGCGGCAGGCGGTGCCAGGCGCCGGGCACAACTTGCCGCAGGAAGCGCCGGGATCGTTCGCGTTGGCGGTGCTGGGGCTGCTCAACCGGGCGTAGTCGGGCGTGCTCGGCACACCGTCTGGCCGGATGGACAGCAAGCCTCCGACGCTCTACGTCAACGGTAAAGCCATGCCCGCAGGCCAGGGGGAAACGCATGCCATTCGACGGCACGGACTTTCCAAAAGGGGACCAGCCGCCACGCCGCGGGACGCCCGATGACAACGCCGCGACCTGGATCATCGTCCTCCTGGCTTTTTGCCTGCTGGTGATGCCCGTTTCCCTGACCGGCCTCGTTGACATCATCCGGTACATGCGGGGCAATTGATGCCAACAGCCCGTCGCAGGGCTTGCTCAGCCATTCTCCCGGTCCTGATCCCGCTGTGGTGCGCGTCCTGCGCCGGCCTGGCCAGGAACGATCGAGGCGTGCTGCAGCCGCAAACCGTGAGCGGGCCGTGCCAGGTGAAGAAGTTCTTCATCCTGAGCCTGACCTCGACGCCGACCGAGATGACGATCGGCAACACCGGGCAGGCTTGCAGCCTCACGTTGTTGAACGCTGACCTGCAAATCGCGCTCAATTCGGCCCTGGTGACCAGCCCGCCCGCCCATGGCCGCGCGACGGCGGACCTGATCGCCGGCAGGCGGCAAGCGGCGGTCTCATATGCCCCACAACCCGGCTATGCCGGCCCGGACCGCTTCAGCGTCACGCTTGAGCCGAATGCCCTCGGCGTGACGTTCAACGTCACGGTGCAGCCGTCTCCGCCGGCTTCGTGAGCGCGGCGGGGCGCCGCTACGCCTCGCACCCCTCCGTCCGCAACAGCTCCACCACTGCCCCGGCCGGCACGTCCGAGCTGGTGAACGCCCTCCCGATCCCCCGGGCCAGCACGAAGTGCAGCGCGCCGTCGCGCATCTTCTTGTCGCGCCGCATGTGGGCCACCAGGCGCGCGGCGGAGAAGCGGCGGTTCAACATGCCGATCTCATTCGGCAGGCCCACGGCAGCGAGGTGTGCCTCCACCCGGGCTGGGTCGCCCGGCGCGCACAGGCCCAACTGGGCCGACAGCCGGAACGCCAGGCCCAGGCCGATCGCCACCGCCTCCCCATGCAGCAGCGCGCCGCCATAGCCGACTTCCGCCTCCAGCGCATGGCCGAAGGTGTGGCCGAGGTTCAGCAGGGCGCGGCCGTCCGCCGGGCGCTCTTCCCGCTCGTCGTCGCCCACCACGGCGGCCTTGAAGGCGCAGGCGCGCAGGATGGCCTCGGCCTGGACCTCCCGGTCGCCACCGGCCAGCGCCGCGCCGTGCTCCTCGCACCATTCGAAGAACCCGGCGTCGCCGATCAGCCCGGCCTTCACCACTTCAGCATAGCCCGCCCGCAGCTCGCGCCCGTTCAGCGTGCCCAGCGTCCCGGTGTCGGCCAGCACCAGGCGCGGCTGGTGGAAGGCGCCGACCAGGTTCTTGCCCTGCGCCGTGTTGATCCCGGTCTTGCCGCCCACGCTGCTGTCCACCTGGGCCAGCAGCGTCGTCGGCACCTGGACAAAGGGCAGGCCGCGCAAGGTGGTCGCGGCGGCGAAGCCCGCGAGGTCGCCGATTACCCCGCCGCCCAGCGCGATCACCGTGGTCCGCCGCTCGACGCCCGCGTCCAGCAGCCCGTCCACCACGCCCGCATAGCTCGCCATGCTCTTGGACGCCTCGCCCGGCGGCACGACGATCTGCTGCGCCGCGATCCCGGTCTGCGCCAAGCCGTCCAGCAGCGCCGGCAGGTGCAGGGCCGCCACGTTCTCGTCCGTCACCACCACGGCGCGGCGCTGCGGCATCACCGGCGCCAGCAGCGCCCCGGCGCGGGCCAGCAGGCCATCGCCGATCACCACCTCGTACGGCGCGGCGCTCAGTTCCACCGGCAGCCGCCGCGGCTCGCGCCATTCGTCGAGCGCCTGCAAAACCTTGGTCATGGTGTACTCCAGCGGTTCATCGCCGCAATCGACGGTGATGTCGGCCTCGGCGTAGACAGGATGGCGCTGCTCCATCAATCGGCCAAGGATCTCCGCCGGGTCGCCGGCGTTCAAAAGCGGGCGGTGGCTGCGGGCGGCGACCCGGCGCAGCAGGGTGGCGAGCCGGCAGCGCAGCCAGACCGACACGGCGCCGTTCCGAATCGCGGCGCGGGTATGGGAGTCCATGAACGCGCCGCCGCCGGTGGCCAGGATCAGCGGACCGCCGTTCAGCAGCCGGCGGATCACCCGGCGCTCCCCGTCGCGGAAGTCGCGCTCCCCATAGCGGTTGAACAGCTCGGCGATGCTGCACCCGGCGGCCAGCTCGATCTCCGCGTCGGAGTCGCGGAACGGCAGGCCGAGGCGGGCGGCCATGCGGCGCCCGATGCTGGTCTTGCCCGCGCCCATCAGGCCGACCAGCACGATGCTCCGTCCGGCGAGCCGGGGCGGAAGGCGCCGCATGGCAGACTCGGCGCGGGGGGACCCGGCGCGGGCGGCGTTCAGCCCGGACCTGCCGAGCGCGATGTTGCGCGTCATAACGGCGAAGGTTAGCACAGGAATTAACGATGCGGCCAAGAATGGCCTTGTAAGGTACGGATATGAACCGGGTTCTGCTGATCGTTGCCGCCGTTGTGTTGGTCATCGTGGTGGGCGGCTTGCTGCTCGGGGCGTTTCCGCCGCAGCCGCGGACCGAGCAGGTGCAGCACGTCCTGCCGAACGACCGCTTCCAGCCGCGCTGACCCCGGACGACGGCCTTGGGCATGGACCGGCAGGTTGAGGCGTTCCTGGAAATGCTGGCCGCCGAGCGCGGGGCCGCGCGCAACACGATCATGGCCTACCGCGCCGACCTCGACGCCTTCGCGGCCTATGCTGCAGCCCGGGGCGAGCGTCCAGGCGCGGCGAGCGAGGCGACTCTGCAAGGCTACATGCAATCGCTGCACGGCGTTGTGTCCGCCCGGACGGCGGCGCGGCGGCTGTCCTGCCTGCGCGGCTTCCACCGTTTCCTGATGCAAGAGGGCGCGCGCCCGGACGACCCGACTGGGCGGCTGGACGCGCCGCGCCTGCCCAACACCCTGCCCAAGAACTTGGCGGCGGCGGAGGTCGATGCGCTGCTGGCCGCCGCCGCCGCCCGGCCCGGCGTGCCCGGCCTCCTGGGGCGCGCGGCGCTCGAAATCCTCTACTCCACCGGGCTGCGGGTGTCGGAACTGCTGGGCCTGCCGCGGGCGGCGTTGGCGACGGCGTCCGAAACGCTGATCGTGCGCGGCAAGGGCGGGCGGGAGCGCATGGTGCTGCTGTCCGACCGCGCCCGGATTGCCGCGGCGGCGCTCGGCGCGGCCACCGACGGCCCCTGGCTGTTCCCCGGGCGCGACCCGCGCCAGCCGATGACCCGGCAGGGCTTCGC
>CAXTUQ010000512.1:0-4498 GCA_964247405.1 uncultured Acetobacteraceae bacterium | reverse complement strand
TCTCGGCACCGGAGGGGGCGCTGGCCGGCTTCCTGCGCAAGCACGGAGCGACGCGCGACCAGTTGGCGCGGGACGGCGAGTATTGGGTGCTCACGCTGGAAACCTCCGCCACTCCCGCAGCCGATCTGATCGCCGCCGCCCTGCCCGGCCTGCTGCGCCGCTTTCCCTGGCCGAAGTCGATGCGCTGGGGCGACGGCAGCGCCTTTGCCTGGGTGCGCCCGCTGCGCCGGGTGCTATGCCTGCTGGACGGCCAGGTCGTGCCGTTCACCTTGGCGGAGGGCGCGGATAACGGGCACGGCCTCGTGGCCGGCAACGAGACGGAGGGCCACCGTTTCTACGCTCCCGGCGCCTTTGCGGTGGCATCCCTCACCGATTGGCAGGATGGCCTGCGTGCCCGGCGGGTGATCCCGGAGGCCAGGGAGCGACGCCGCCTGGTGGCGGAGGGCATCGCCCGCCTCGCCACCACCGAGGGGCTTGAGGTCGTGCCGGACGACGGGCTGCTGGACGAGGTCGCCGGGCTGGTGGAATGGCCGGTGCCGCTGCTTGGCCGGATCGACGCCGCCTACATGGACCTGCCGCCGGAGGTCATGCAGGTCAGCATGCGGGTCAACCAGCGCTACTTCGCGCTCCGCCGCCCGGACGGGGCGCCCGCCGACCGCTTCGCATTTGCCGCCAACATCGAGGCCCCGGACGGGGGCCGCGCCATCATCGCGGGCAACGAGCGTGTGCTGCGGGCGCGGTTCAGCGACGCGCGGCACTTCTGGGACCTGGACCGCCGCACCCCGCTCGTCGAGCGTGTGGCGGCGCTGGATGGCATCACCTTTCATGCCAAGCTCGGCAGCCAGGGCGCGCGGGTGCAGCGCCTGGTGCGCCTCGCCGAAGCCATCGCGACCGTCGTCGGCGCCGACCCGGCGCTGGCCCGGCGCGCCGCCCTGCTCGCCAAGGCGGACCTCACGACCGGCATGGTGGGCGAGTTCCCGGAGCTGCAAGGCGTCATGGGCGGCTACTACGCCCGGCATGACGGGGAGGACCCGCGCGTGGCCGACGCAGTGCGCGACCACTACGCGCCGAAAGGTCCCAACGACCCGGTGCCCACGGAGCCGGTCGCGGTCGCCGCCGCCCTGGCCGACAAGCTGGACCAGCTCGCCGCCTTCTTCGCGGTGGGCGAGGTGCCGACCGGGTCAGGCGATCCCTTCGCGTTGCGCCGCGCGGCGCTCGGCGTGATCCGCATCATCCGGGAAAACCGGCTGCGGCTGCCCTTGGCGGACATCTTCGAGGCGGCGGGCCAGGACTTGCCGGCGCCGGTGCCGACCCCGGCGCTGCTGGCGTTCCTCGCCGAGCGCCTGCGCGTGCAGCTCCGGGCGGAGGGGGCGCGGCACGACGTGCTCGCGGCGGTGTTCGCCGCCGGGGCCGACGATGACATCCTGCGCCTGCTGTCCCGCACCGACGCGGTGGCGGCGTTCCTCGCCACCCCGGTCGGCGCCGACCTGCTCGCCGCCAGCCGCCGCGCCGTCAACATCGTGCGGATCGAGGACAAGCGCGACGGCCCGCACGCCGGGCCGGTCGAAGCGGACCTGCTGGCTGCGCCGGAGGAGCACGCCCTGGCGGCGGCGCTGGACGTGGCCGAACCCGCGGTGGCGGACGGCGTTGCCCATGAGCGTTACGCCGACGCGATGCGGGCGTTGGCCGGGCTGCGTCCGCCGCTCGACGCGTTCTTCGACCAAGTGACCGTCAACGCGCCCGACCCGGCGCTGCGGCGGAACCGTCTCCGCCTACTCGCCCGCGTGGGCGCGGCCATGGGCCGCGCCGCCGATTTCTCTCGTATCGAAGGCCTGGAAAAAGCATGACGAAATGGGTGTACAGCTTCGGCGCCGGGCACAACGAGGGCCGCGCCGACATGCGCAACCTCCTGGGCGGCAAGGGCGCGAACCTCGCGGAGATGGCCAGCATCGACCTGCCGGTGCCGCCGGGCTTCACCATCACGACGGAGCTGTGCACGGCCTATTACGACAACGGGCGCAAGTACCCGGACGACCTGAAGCAGCAGGTGCAGGACGCGCTGGCGCTGGTCGAGCAGGCGGTCGGCCTGCGCTTCGGCGACGCCACGAAGCCGCTGCTGGTCTCGGTGCGCAGCGGCGCCCGCGTGTCGATGCCGGGCATGATGGACACCGTGCTGAACCTCGGCCTGAACGACGAGACGGTGCGGGGCCTTGAGGCGGCGTCCGGCGACCCGCGCTTTGCTTGGGACAGCTACCGCCGGTTCATCCAGATGTATGGCTCCGTCGTGCTGGGCGTGGACCACCACCGCTTCGAGGAGATCATCGAGACCGCGAAGATGGACGCGGGCGTCACCGAGGACACGGCGCTCACCCCGGACCATTGGCAGGGCGTCGTGGCTGAGTACAAGGAGATGGTCGCGTCGGAACGTGGCGCCCCCTTCCCCATGGACCCGCACGAGCAGCTTTGGGGCGCCATCGGCGCGGTGTTCGGCAGTTGGATGAACCCGCGCGCCAACACCTACCGCCGCCTGCACGACATCCCCGCCACCTGGGGCACGGCCGTCAACGTGCAGGCCATGGTGTTCGGCAACATGGGCGACGACTGCGCCACCGGCGTCTGCTTCACCCGCGACCCGAGCACCGGCGAGGACATCTTCTACGGCGAGTTCCTGGTGAACGCCCAAGGCGAGGACGTGGTCGCCGGCATCCGCACGCCGCAGCCGCTGTCGAGCCTGCGCGCCAACCCCGGCGAGGTCAGCATGGAGCGGGCGCTGCCGGACGCCTACGCCGACCTGGTGCGGGTGCGGGAAACGCTGGAGCGCCACTACCTCGACATGCAGGACATCGAGTTCACGGTGCAGCAGAACAAGCTGTACATGCTGCAAACCCGCAGCGGCAAGCGCACCGCCGCCGCCAGCCTGCGCATCGCCGTCGAGATGGCAGACGCCGGGCTGATCGACCGCAACGAGGCGGTGCGCCGGGTCAACCCGGCGTCGCTGGACCAGTTGCTGCACCCGATGCTCGACCCCACGGCAGAGCGCGCGCTGTTCAGCAAGGGCCTGCCCGCCAGCCCCGGCGCCGCGTCCGGCGTCGTCGTGTTCAGCGCCGACGAGGCGGAGATGCGCGCCGCCAAGGGGGAGGCCGTCGTGCTGGTCCGCATCGAGACCAGCCCCGAGGACATCCACGGCATGCACGCCGCCCGCGGCATCCTGACCACCCGCGGCGGCATGACCAGCCATGCCGCCGTGGTCGCCCGCGGCATGGGCCGCCCCTGCGTCGCCGGCGCCGGCGGCATCAGCGTGGACTACGGCGCGCAGACCCTGTCGGCCAACGGCCAGACCATCCGGGAAGGCGAGACCATCACCCTCGACGGCGCCACGGGCGAGGTGTTCGTGGGCGCCGTCGCGATGATCGAGCCGAGCCTGTCCGGCGACTTCGCGAAGCTCATGGGCTGGGCGGACGAGGTGCGCCGCCTGGTGGTCCGCACCAACGCGGAAACGCCGCTCGACGCGGAGACCGCGCGCAAGTTCGGCGCGGAGGGCATCGGCCTGTGCCGGACCGAGCACATGTTCTTCGACCCGGAGCGCATCGGCGCGGTGCGGCAGATGATCATGTCCACGGACGAGTCCGGGCGGCGCGACGCGCTCAGCCGGCTGCTGCCGTTCCAGCGGGAGGACTTCGTCAAGCTGTTCCGCATCATGGCGGGCCTGCCGGTGACGATCCGCCTGCTGGACCCGCCGCTGCACGAGTTCCTGCCGCACCAGGAGGGCGAGCTGGCCGAGGTCGCGGACGCGCTCGGCATGGACATGGCGCAGGTGCGCCGCCGCATGGCCGAGCTGTCTGAGGCGAACCCCATGCTTGGCCACCGCGGCTGCCGCCTCGGCATCAGCTACCCCGAGATCTACGAGATGCAGGCCCGCGCCATCTTCGAGGGCGCGGTCGCGGCGGCGAAGGAAACCGGGCTGGCGCCGGTGCCGGAGATCATGATCCCGCTGGTGGGCAGCCGCCGCGAGCTGGAGATCACCCGCGCCCAGGTGGACGGCGTAGCAGCGGCAGTCTTTAAAGAACAGGGGCAGACGGTCGAGTACCTGGTCGGCACCATGATCGAGCTGCCGCGCGCCGCCATCGTCGCGGACAAGATCGCGGAGATCGCGGATTTCTTCTCTTTCGGCACCAACGACCTGACGCAGACGGTGTTCGGCCTGTCGCGCGACGACGCCGGGCGGTTCCTGCCGGCCTATGTGCAGGCGGGGATCTTTCCCAAGGACCCTTTCGTGTCCATCGACGTGGAGGGCGTCGGCGCCATGGTGCGGATGGCGGCGGAGAAGGGACGGGCGACCAAGAACGGCCTCAAGATGGGCATCTGCGGCGAGCACGGCGGCGACCCGGCGAGCATTTCCTTTTGTGAGGAGGTCGGGCTGGATTACGTGTCGTGCAGCCCGTACCGGGTGCCGGTGGCGCGGCTGGCGGCGGCGCAGGCGGCGCTGGGGGTTGGGGGG